>NZ_JAAKEF010000030.1:0-10755 GCF_011039055.1 Adlercreutzia sp. ZJ154 | reverse complement strand
CCCGTCCCTCTATTCGATGAATAATGACGCCCGTCCTGTTCGTCAAACTGTAAGGCTTGGGGGCATGTGGAAGGGTGCAAAACAGCGCACCACGCAAAAACAGGTAGAAAACGTGTGGGTAGGCAAGGGATGGCGAAAACCATGCTAAATCCCACACGTTTTAAGACTTACCCAAAATGTGTCAAGATAACGTCAGAATTGAAAAGCCTAATTGTTTTGCTGTGAAGACACGAACTAATGTTGTAAAATCTGATTTATGGAAAGGGGGGACGCTATGAACGATAATGCGCAAACGTTACAGGCTACGGCATCGGATGTTGCAAAGTATATGCTTGATAAAAAGGGGTCGCTGACTGGCTATCAGATTCAGAAGCTTCTTTACTATTGCCAGGCATGGAGTATGGTTGTGAATGGTAGACCTCTATTTCTAGATGAGATTCAGGCGTGGGAGCATGGACCTGTAGTGCCCTCTGTTTCACGTCAACATCAACATCTTCGCATGGTTTATGCACATAGCATAACGGGTGATGCAAGTCGGCTCTGTCTTGAGGATCAGCGTCTCATAGATGCTGTTCTTGCTACATACGGCGTGATGTCTGGTGATGATCTTGAGCATCTTACGCATAATGAGTCACCTTGGGCGAATGCCTACAACGGACATACCGGGTCGGGTGCTGCTGTAATCGAGCGAAATGCTATGGCTGCGTACTACTCAGGTCTCTACGCTTCTCCGGAAAACGTTCGGAAAGATCACTGTGTTCCTCGATTTGATCATCCACGCAATCTTTATGTTAAAGACTCGGATTTTTTGTGGCTTCTAGACTATCTTGAAGATTAGGTGAGTTTTGACTAGATGCCTGACGCGTGGTTTACCGATATTATTCTTTTATCCGAGGATACTTATGAGATGGTTCGTTCTTTTGCTTGCGGCGAAGAAGCGCTTGATAGGTGGTTGCATCAGTCTAGCATCAAGGATATTCGGAGCGGAGGTTGCACCGTACATATATGCCGAGACAACAAAAAGCTACCTGTCGCTTTTTTCTCACTAAGTTCGACATCTATACTCTCATCTGATTTATCGCGGTCTCAGCAGGGTGGCATAACTGGTCATATTCCGGCTATTCTTTTGGGTAAGATGGGGGTTGAGGTATCACGTCAAGGCAGCGGGTATGGAACGGCGGTTCTGAATTGTGCGAAATGGTATGCTCTTCAAGCTAGTAAATATGCGGCTGCTAGGCTGCTTGTCGTTGATGCCCTGAACGTTAATTTGATTTCGTGGTATGAAAAGCGAGGGTTCGTATCTCTTCCCGGAGACAAGAGTCGGCTTGTTTGTAAGATGAGCAAAATCGAGAAGGATTTTGTGATGTAGTTTTCAATGCTAAAGAGTTTTTAGTGGTAATGGAATATTCTTCTCAGGTTTTGTGCACTTGCTGGGTAAGCCTTAAAACATGTCTAGTTTTCTAGAAGTCTTCTTAGATAGTCTTTGTATTCTTGCAGTAGGCTTTTTGGTTTGTCTATTGTAACCGCACCACCCATACTGGCTATCCATCCAAAGAACTGTTCGCTTTTTCGAATGCGCACAAGCGCTTGTGCTTCATTTTCACCTATAGGGGATATACGCGCATGTTCGCCAAAGCGATCCATTAGTATTTCCACCTTATCGCCCTGCACGTGTAACGTGGCTATTACACCTTCACCATCGAAGCGCCCAAAGTATTCATGTGCGGTTTCGTCGAACATATGGTTGCTTATGGCGTTGTTGCTGGCGGCGTGTTCGTCCGACACTTTTAGGCGCTCCATACGGTCTATGCGAAATTCCGTAAAGTTTTCGTGCTTGTCATTCCACGTGGTAAGGTAGTAGAAACCATCGGCGTATACAACCTTAACTGGCGTTACTATGTGTGGTTTGCCATCGTGCGTGGGATGCTTTTTGCCATCTACCCCATATTTGCAGTACACAAACGATATCTTTTTGCGATCGCGTAGTGCTTTGTGAATAGTGTCAATGTATTCAAAAACGCCATCGCTTTTATTCTTAATGCGTCCGGCTACGTGTATCTGCCGATCTAGTTGCTTACGTTGCGAATTGCTGGCTAGAAGTTTGATATTTGTAGTAAGCGCGCGGCTTTGGCGCACGGTTAAAAATTTGCTCGACTCAACGGCATCTACTAGCAGCATTAATTCCGGCAATTCGAAGCTGCGCTGCGCTATCGCATATTCTACGGGTTTGCGCTTGTAAATTTTTATATCCATACCGAATTCGCGAAGTACATTTATGTCGCGATAAACGCTTTTACGCTCGGCATATATTCCAAGTTCATTCAGGTTCTCGATAATGTGCGCCATAGAAATGCCATGTTGTTCGTCAGTTTCATTTTGAAGCATTTGCATGATGTAAAGCAGCTTCAATTTCGATTTATTGTTTGCGGTCATACCCTGCCTTTCGTGGCGTTTTCAAATGAAGTGTACCACGAAAGGGGCAGCTATATATAAGGTATGCGGCAGCTTTTAAATATAGCGCCGCATACCTTGCTTCGCTATTGGTGCAATCAGATATTATCCATTCTCAGCGCTTCAACTACATTGTTGGCTTTGCAGCGATGCATTCCAAATGCAGCAGATACGCCCATAGCTAGGGTTGTTATTGCAATGGCTATGGCGGCGTATGTCCACGGGAAGTTAAATGCAAGCCCCGACATAGATTGTGTAACCATGCTGAACAGCAAATACGACACAACAGCGGATAGCAACATGCCGGGAATTAGCCCCTTTATGCCGAAGCTTACACATTCGTTCATTATCATTGTGCGGAATTGTTTGTCGGATAGCCCGATAGAGCGCATGACTGCAAATTCGCGCCTGCGCAATATTAAGCTGTTTGTTACGGTGTTGAAAACGTTTGCTACAGCAATAAGTGTAAGTATGCTGGTGAATAACAGGCAGAATACATTTACTATTGTAGCCATCATATGCGCATTGTCTTGCTGAATCAGGTAGTCGTTAACTGTAAACCAAGCTAGCTTTTCGCCGGATGCTGAATTAAGTTGGTTTTTAGCTATATTTGTAAGCGATTCAGCCAATTCTTCATGTTTGTTGTCTTTTGCGTTAAACGCTGCGGAAAACGATGGAGAAGTGGTGCCGAACGAATGCGTTTGTGCAAGCGACATAGGAACTATTAAACGGGGCGTTCCTGTCATGCCGACAATGTCGGGCATTTCATCTGCCAGATACGCAATGTCTAGCGATTCTGTTTGAACCTGCACGTCCTCCATCGGTACAGTTGTGGTAGTGTCGTTTTCGCCTTTAATGCTTGGCACAAAGGTAAAAGCTGCTTCGCCAGTTTCGGTGTTAGTGGAATATTCGCATCCAAATCCTGAAACGGGTGTGCCTTTATAGTCGCCGCCAGTTATAACCTGCACATTTCCAGATTGCTTGAATATCTCGTTTAGTTGGTAAGTGGTGCCGTTGTTGTCGTATATGCTTTTTGTGGCAATGGCTTTTGGATGGTCTGGGTTATAGAATTCGGCGGGGCTAGCTCCTATTTTTTCAGCAAATGCGTTAAAGGTGTTGTCGTCGATATACATAAGATAGACAAGTGCGCCATATGAATCATCTGCTAGTTTTCCTCCATTTGTGGGTGTAGGGGCTGAGCTGTCGTTTGTGTTACGGAAGCTGTCGCCTGCTAAATTTTCAGGAAACACGATAGGCATTAAGTTGCTTAGTAACCAACCTTGGGGCTGTGCGTTGGCATCTTGGCACATTGAATTGTATGCGTCTTCGTATATTTGAATTTGTGAATTTATATCTAGACTTGCATCTGGTTCGAGCTGTGCGCCTATTCCTACATCGTATTTGACGGTTTCATCGGCTGCTTTAACTAGATAGCCTATAAAGGTATTCAGCGATCCTGCCGTCATTAATAACACTATTGCCAAAGCAAGAGATATCGCTGCAGTTTTACCTTTAGATGTTCCGCGCTTATTGTTGATATGTGCCAGCGTGCCGCCTATTCCGAATATACGGCTTGTAATTCTGCGCTTTTTCCATAAACTGCCAAGATCGGTGCGCTTTGCTGATTTTTTGCGTCCGCGTTTTGATACACGTCTTTCATTTGTGCTGTGTAGTGCATCTATGGCGCTTACGCGCCCAACGCGCCAAGTGGGTATAAATACCGACAGTATTACTGTTGCAAATGTAAGGCAGGCAGCTAAAACTACAGCCCATGGTGATACAGATATGACATAAGGCACTTTGCCGCCAATTGCAACAATAAGATAAGGCTCTAGCGCAGCGAATGTAACCGCGCATCCTCCTATGCCAATTAGTAAGCCAAGTGGTATGCCTACAATAGCCACTAAAAGCGCTTCTAGCATAACGGAGCGGCGCAGCTGTTTGCGTGATGCCCCTATAGAAGAAAGCAAACCAAACTGTCCCATGCGTTCTGCAACAGAAATTGCGAACGCGTTATAGATAAGCGAAACGCATGCCACGATAATAACGGATGCAAGTACGGCGACTATGCCGAAAAAGGTGTTCCAGATTGCGCCATCTCCGCGTATCCACATGTAACGCAACATGCTGGAATGCAGCGTTATGTCTTGCGAGTTTGAAAAAACTTCTTCGGCGCGCTGTTCAATCTGCTCTGTGTTCGACATTCCGCTCATTGTTATATAGCCAAAAGCCGCGCCGTTGGCATTTGGGTCGTTTGCGGTGAAAGCCGCTATGCCGATGTCGTAAGATATAGAGTATAGAGAGTATGGAATATAGTCACAAAAACCTACAACACTAAATTTGCGCTCTTGTATGTTGGTAAGTGTTTCGTTGAAGGTGCCGCCATCTTTGCTTGCGTCTAGGTATTCTATTGAGGAATCTAAAATATCGCCTTCTTTTATATTGGCACTATTGCTGTTTGCATCGCTTTTGCCAGGCTGTTCTGCGGTGGATGTGCTTGCGTTGTCTGTCAGTACTGCCATGCGCTGACCAGCAGGCATTTCAAGCGTATCGCCAATTTTTATACCTTCGCGCTTTTTCCATGTATCTATAACGATAATTTCATTTTCATTTTCTGGCATGCGACCTTCCGTCACATGTATACCGCACAGCGTGTCTGCATTTTCTGAAATGTTAACGATGGGGAAATAGTATCCAAATACATTGCGTTGCTTGTTGCTAAGTTGTCCAAAGCCTACATCTTGCAACACGGCGTAATCGTCAATTTTGCCCGCTTCCTTAGCTTCGTTTAGCTGTTGTGTGGGATTATCTGTATCGTCTAGTTTTGACATCGCCATCCAGTTGCCCGACGTAGCTTCTTCGGCGTGATAAAGATAGTCGTTCAGTGTGGTAAGCGAAGTTAGCACGGCTATTAGAAGTGCAGCCGCGAGAGCTACGCCTGCTACTGTTACTGCGGTGCGAACCTTGTTTGCGCGCAGCGATTTAAGCGTGAATCTGCCCATGGCGTTCATCGACGTATCCTCTCGTCGCGCACTATGCGTCCATCTTCTATGGCTATTACCCGATCGGCGCTAAGAGCTATTTCTTCGTCGTGGGTAATAACCAGCATCGTTTGACCCATTTCTTTGTTTGAATCGCGAAGTAGCTGCATAATTTCGCGGCTGTTTTTCGTGTCTAGATTGCCTGTAGGTTCATCAGCTAGCACAATTGACGGCGCATTCATGAGGGCACGACCTATTGCTACGCGCTGTTGTTGTCCGCCCGATAGCTGGCTGGGCAAGTGTCCTTCGCGTCCGCGCAGCCCTAGCTTGCTTAGCAATACGCTAAGGCGCTGCACGTTTACTGCGCGCCCATCTAAAGCCACAGGTAATGTCATATTCTCAACTACATTTAACACTGGAACCAAGTTGTAAAATTGATAAACCAGCCCAACTTCCCGGCGACGAAATACGGCTAGCTGCTCGTCGGTTGAACTGTAAACATCTATGCCGTTTACAGATACGTTTCCCGATGTTGGTCTGTCTACGCCTCCAATTAAATGCAACAGGGTAGATTTGCCCGACCCCGAAGAGCCCACTATGGCGACAAACTCACCTTCTGCCACTGAAAAGCTAACATCATTTAGCGCGTGTGTTGCGGCTTCATTTTCTCCGTATGTTTTCGTTAGATGATCGACAGTTAATATATCCATTTTATCTGCCTTTCTACTGCGTTTTTGGCTTGTAGAAAATTATGCGTCGCGTATCTTGCGCTTAAATGACTTATAAATTACAAAATAGTTATTTAGTCGTGTAGCCGCTGGGGCTACACTATCAATTTTGGAAAAGCTATTTGGAAACGTGCGCCGCCTTCGGGTGAATTGTCGGCTCGTAGCATGCCGCCTTGGACAGATATTAGGGCTCGAGCCAAGGCCAGTCCTATGCCGAAGCCCTCTGAGGAAGAAATTGAATCGCTTTCGCCGCGATAGAAACGCTCGAATATATGCGGTAGGTCTTCAGGTGCTATTCCGCATCCCGAATCGCTTATGGTTATAGTAGTTGCCAGCGTGTTTTCAGATGCTTGAATGCGAACTTCGCCGCCTGCCGGTGTGTGCTCCATGCAGTTTTTCAGGATGTTTTCTATAGCTTCAGCTGTCCAAAGTGCGTCTCCTGTAAAAGCCGCGTTGTCTTCGATGTCTATTTTTAAGGTAATATCTCGAATGTCGAAAGAAATTTCTAGTGGAGCTATAGCGCGTTTGATAATATCTGCCACTTTTATATGACTTGTGCGTGCCTGTACAGAACCTGCGTCCACTTTCGCAATTTTTAGCAGAGTGGTTACAAGCCATGCTATACGCTCTAGCATTTCTTCTAAGTTGCGAACTGCGCGTTTGCGCTGTTCTGGGTTGTCTATACGTTCTATATCTGGAAGCATTAACTCTACCGCCGTTAGCGGTGTTCGTATTTGATGCGATATGTCTGCCAATGAGTTGGCTAATGCATTTCTCTCTTGCTGCAACTGCTCGGTTGTGCGCGATAAGCACGCTACCATTTTTTCTAGCTCGTTGGATAGGATAGCTACATCGCCTTCGCGGCATTCGGCAAGTTTTACACGATGCCCACTATGCAGTATTTCGTCAATACTGGTTGAGAGGCGCATAATTTGTCGGTGCCGCCAAAGAGATATTGCTATGAAGAAAGCCAGCGCGGCAATGCCTACTCCTGCACACCAAAGCATTGCATTAGGCGGAGCCAAGCAAGTTATTAGCGCTATTACTATCGCCAGAGCAATGCTTTGTTTTAGTAGTGTAGAGTAGGAACCCACTTATTTACCCACTTTATATCCCATGCCGCGTACCGTTGTTATTATTTGCGGCTCTGTCGGGTCGGTTTCAATTTTTTCGCGCAGACGCTTTATATATACATTTATTGCGTTATCTGATACATATTCGCCTGCGCTATCCCAAATGGCATCCTTTAGGTTTTCGCGCGTGATTAGTCGGGTTTTATGCTGCAAAAAATAGAGCAGAAGTCGATATTCTAATGCGGATAGAAAAAGTTCCTGTCCGGCTTTCATTACCTGAGCCGATGTGGCATCAAGTTGTATATCACCTGCACTAAGTATTCGCTCGGCTGGATTTGCTTGGCGAAGCGCTGCTTTGATGCGCGATACCAGTTCGCGCGCGCGAAACGGTTTTGAAATGTAGTCAACAGCACCCATGTCTAAGCCGGCAACGGTTGAGTATTCATCATCTGATGCTGTAAGGAAAATGATAGGCATAGAAGGCGCTGTCTTGCGCGCTGCAGCACATACTGCAAAGCCATTTCCCTCGGCGAGCGTAACATCTAGCAGCGCTATGTCGAAGTGCTGCGATTCAAGTTGTGCCAATGCTGCTGATTGAGTGCTTTCGGATACAGTAGACAGACCTTCAGCGGACAGAATATCGGTTAGTGCATGCACTATTGCATTGTCGTCTTCAACTAAAAGTACCCGCATAACTGCTTCCTTTCAGTGTTTTGAAAGCGCAAAGGTGTATTGTAGGTGCTATTGGAGCTTTTCTGCGCTAACCATCTGCAAGGCTCCGCCAAACGACATTGCGCCGCCCGATTTCACGGATTGTCGCGCGCGTTCGGGGTCTAAAACAATACTGCCAGCTAACATGTTAACACCTGCATCCATAAGTACCTGCGACATAACTACTGAGGGTCCAACCATTGTTACGTGGGCGTTGCAAGCCAACTCTAGCAGGCGTGGACAGGTTTTATTTTCTAGTGTAACCCCTGTTATGAATGCAAAATTGGCATTTGGAAGTACGTATTCGCACGCCGGATCAGGTGTATCTAGTTCGCTTCGGCAGTTGCGCTCTAATACGGTTAGGTTTGCGTATTCCAATATGCGATCTACGTGGGGAAAATGCCCGACAACAACAACTTCGGCATTTTCGGTTTGTTCGATGCGTGGACGCATAATTTCGAAAGCGTCAATTTTGTGAATAGATCCATCCGGCAATTCGATGGGCTTGTCATAAGTTGCGCCCATCTTGTCTATAAGATGCTTTTGCCCATACCAAGCATTCAGGGCGGCAATTCCTAATGTGGCTTCTTCAAAACACCACGATTTGGAAAGTTTTGCCATTTCGCGCAAAGGCAGTTGGCGAAAATCGCGATTGTCGGTGGGTTTAGTACCGCCGCTACAGGTGAAAGAAACTCCCATTGCACTTTCAGCTTCTACATAGCTCCAGTTTTTTCCGAGGCAATAATCTATTACCTGTACATCTTCTGGAACTCCATCAATTAATTGATCGTAAATCGTCCAAGTCATGATTTGCCTTTCGCTTAGAATTTAATGAGCTAGTCTAGTTTGCTTTATACTTGCATGAATATAGTATAGGCGTACAGCTGGTTAAAGAGCGCATCTTTCCGCTACAATCCATGTAGTCAAACAAAAGGAGAGACATGAGTCTGCATGCTTTGGAAGAAACAGGCATTCAACCCACACAAAATGTGTATCGCAATTTAGCTGTGGCAGATTTGGTGGAACATGCGCTGCGCAATGGTGAAGGCGTGCTTTCTGAAACCGGTGCTTTAGTTGTGAACACGGCTTTGCGTACCGGGCGTTCTGCTAAAGATAAATTTATTGTTGATTCTTCTGAAGTGCATGATGAAATAGCGTGGGGTGCGGTTAATGTAGCAATTTCTCAGGAAGTTTTTGATGCGCTTTATAGCCGTGTGGCGGCTCATCTTTCAGACGGTGATATCTATGTGTTTGATGGGTATGCTGGCGTGCCTCCCGATTATGCAAAACAGTTTCGTATTGTTGGCGAGTTGGCTTCGCAGGCGTTGTTTGCCAATCAGTTGTTGCGCCGTCCTAGCGAAAAAATGTTAGCTGGTTTTCAGCCTGATTACACATTTTTGGTAGCACCAAGTTTCAAGTGCGATCCGAAGCGCGATGGCACGCGAAGCGATGCAGCCGTAATGATAGATTACATTAACAGGAAAGTAGTAATTGCTGGTACGCGTTATTCGGGCGAGATAAAAAAGACGGTATTTTCGATAATGAATTACGTGTTACCCAGTCAGGGTGTGTTGCCCATGCATTGTTCTGCCAATATGGCGCAAGATGGCTCTACCGCGGTCTTTTTCGGACTATCTGGTACGGGCAAAACTACGCTTTCTACCGATAGGACACGGCGTTTGATAGGCGACGATGAACACGGTTGGGCTGATGATATGGTGTTTAATTTCGAAGGTGGTTGTTATGCAAAATGCATCGACCTTAGCGAACAGCACGAGCCCGATATTTACAATGCAATTCGCTTTGGTGCGTTGGTAGAAAATGTGGTGGTAAATCCCAAGACGCGACAGCTTGATTTTGCCGACAGCAGCATAACCGAGAATACGCGCGTGGGATATCCTGTAAGTTATATTTCAAATATACAAGCTGATGGCAAGGGACGCGTACCCAGTACGGTTATATTCTTGACAGCCGATGCTTTTGGAGTGTTGCCACCCATTGCGAAACTCAATCTAAATCAGGCAATGTATTATTTTCTTAGCGGTTACACATCTAAGGTAGCGGGAACTGAAGTTGGTGTTAGCGAACCGGTGCCCACGTTTTCTACTTGTTTCGGAGAGCCTTTCTTGCCGCTAGATCCACTTCGCTATGCGCTAATGTTAAAGGAAAAGGTTCGCAATGCCCGCGCCGATGTATATTTGGTCAATTCGGGGTGGAATGGGCGTGGTGAGCGAATGCCGTTGAAATACACACGTGCTATGGTGAACGCTGCTTTAGATGGGCAACTTGATAATGTGGACTATGTGCGGGACGCTCACTTCGGATTTATGGTGCCAAGTAGTTGTCCGGGTTGTCCGTCCTACATGTTAGATCCGGTGCAGTCGTGGGCTAGCCGTGCGGAATACGATTTGCAAGCCGTGAAGTTGGCTGGTATGTTTCGTGACAATTTTGCTAAGAAGTATAGCCACGTTCCGAAAGAGATACAGCAAGCTGGACCCGCATGATGCGGGATTGACGGCAAGAATTCCCGTGCCGCAAAGACGCGAGGTTAATTTTAGAGAAAAAATGGTCAAAACTTCCAGCTTTCCACACTCAAACACACCTAATGGCACCCGCCGAAGCATCATTGAACACTGTTTGCCCAGTGTTCTTCACAATTCAGGTCAACTATGGGGCAGTTCAACGATCGTGTGCCGAAAGTTGGTGTCAGGAGCCACTTTGAGATAGAAGTGACCATTGCCTAGAATCGTTTTTGTGAAAGTAACCGATTCAGCAGAAAGGCAACGGCCACTATGGACACTTTACAGGATA
>NZ_JAAKEF010000029.1:0-16163 GCF_011039055.1 Adlercreutzia sp. ZJ154 | reverse complement strand
GGCAACACACGGTCTGGTTTGGTCGGAGTTCCACAATAGCACTCCTTACCCCTTTGCGATGGACTGAGCCTTACACACTTTTCTGCCTATATGCCCCAAGATATAAGGATACCTGCATGAAAGGTGATCGACATCTCCCATTCTGCCGCATGAGAAACTTGATATTATGCAGATCGAAAAGAACAGGAGCCCGAAGGCTCCTGTGAGTTTCTGGTGGTCGGAGGGGGACTTGAACCCTCGGCACGCGGATTTTCAGAATACTTTAGGGGTGTATGGCTATGTACGTTTATGTGCGTTTACCTCGGATAATGCAACATTTATGAACATCTATATACGTCTGCAAACATGTGCATTTGCAGAAAATTTGCAGAATTATTTCAATGGGATATTCAAGAGATTGAATATCCCATTACCGAATTAAAGAACTAGTGATTAGAGCACAGGCATAAGCTATAAACAATGTAAAGAAGGATTGGGAGGATAATCAAATGAAAAAACTATTACTAATAGCACTCGGATGCCTGATGTCTTTGATGATATTTGGCTGTTCAAGTGGGAATACAAATAGCAATGAAACTTCAGCTACAAACAATAATTCAACTCAAGCAGAACAATCTAATACCCCTGATGAATTGATTGTTTCCGATTCGAATTACACTATTAGTAAAAGTGGTTACGTGCATTATGCCGTTGAGATACAAAACCCGAATGAAAATTATGCAGCCGAATTTGCAACGATCACTGTAACGGGTAAGCATGCAGATGGAACAATTAGCTTTAGTGATGAATGGGTTATAAGCAACCTTCTACCTGAAAGCACTTCATATTGGGCAAATCAGGCAGGGGATGGAGACTCGGTTCAAGGTGATACCATTTCTTTTTCTGTTGCGGTAAATGATCGTAATTGGTCAAAGAGTGACCAGAAGATGCCAACAGATTTGTATACATTCGATAATGTTACGATCAAGACTGATCAATTTGATGATTTAAGCGCAAAAGGTGAAATTACTCTTAATGAGGATATAACCGTAGGAACTAATAGCGTCGAATCACCTATGTTGGTATGCATATTGAAAGATGCTAATGGGAAAATTGTTACCGGCTTTAGCGGATATATGAGTAGTGATTTGAAAGTAGGAACACCTTCGGTTTTTGATATAAGTTCTTATTTTGAGGTTCCTGAATATAGCACTGCTGAAATGTATGCTAATCCTTGGTAAATCATAAGAGAATGTAAATTAGAGAGCCGCTTTTGATAGCGGCTCTCTAATGTCTCTGCTGATACTTCAGGGCAATTTCAGCGGCTCGGATTCTATCCAATGGACGAATGCCTAAAGGTTGCTTCAGTATTCCTTCAAGTGCTGAATAGGCTGCATCGACAGTGTTAACGGAACGGGTTGAGATAACCCGTTCCGACTCTGCTAGACCGTCATTGATAGCTTGCTGTAATTCAGGCTTTTCGAGACGCGCATATACCGTTGATCTAGCGATATTGCATGATCGTGCGATATCGGCTTTGTTCTTTCCCTGCAGCCTTAATTCAAGGATTTTCAAATCTAGTCCATCGAGCATATTCAGACACATCCCTACAGGTTTTCTACCATCTGACGCAATGAGCGGCTTAATGCGTCCTCGTATTCATCATCTTGAACACTTGCTATACCTTCAGGATAAGCCGTCTCTAGAATGGCTCTGAATGCGTCAGAATCGCCCTGAAACGCTTTTTCAAACATCGACATACATAATGCTTTCATCCATGTCGAATGTGGTGATAGATAGAATCGCTCGCATGTTTCATCTGACATCTCGGCATTCAAAACACGCTGAAGCATAGCTTGGGGAGTTTCTTCATTCATGGAATTTCTCCTATTCGTTAGCTTTTGATGCAATCATGTTCAAAAGCGGGTCATCATAATCAACATCATGCTTATCGTCTAGGAATGCATCGAAATTGCTGTTCAAAGCTTGCATGTCATCGAATATCGAATCTGACACGCCTTCTTTCCACGATCTGTCATAGCTTCCAAAGAAGTTGTCATTCTTGACCGCTCTTCTAGCTTGCCTGATAAGTTTCTCGGCGTTCTTCTTCATACCTTCACGATATTCAGAGAGTTCGGCTTCAAGCTTCTTTGCAAAATCCGAATTGCTTCTTTTGCCGTTCGATATGACAGCGCGATACATGGAATAATTCCTGTACTTTCGAGCAATGGCGCGTAGGTCATCATCTGACAGATCGACATTCCCTAGAATCGGCGCCCATTCGGTCAAGATATAAGGTTCGACCATGAAAGCCGAATCAATGCATTCATCAAGTTTTGTTTGAACCTCTTCACATACAGGGTCGATCATCGCGTGATAGCGTTTCTTCTCTTCTTTCGTCATAGCTTCAACGGTTTTTTCATCGCCGTGATTCTGTGAACCGCCGCGCACAGCGCAAAGCGTCTCTTCTTTCGCCGCTTCAACGGCTTCAAGCTTTCCTATAAGTTCATCGGCTTTGCTTACAAGCGGCTGATAATGGCGTTTCATGTCGTCAACGTTAACTAGCATCTTTCCTCTTTTCTCTAGTGCATAAGGACAATGAAGGTGGTTGCGAACAATGCGACAGTTGCAATCCATCCAATGACAATGTTCCTGATGATTCTTGAAAGCCTTGCGGCTTGCGCTTCATAAGCAATCAGGGAAATCATTTGCGGTTGATGGCTATTCGTATCCGTCATATTCATGTTCAATCTCCTCGATAGTGCATGGATTGAATCCACGCTTGCGGGCATTACGGCAAAATATCTCGGCTTCTTCCTGTGACATGAAGGTGCCTAGAAAGTCACCTTTGCGGTCATAAATCTCAATCTGTTCATCGGTCATAATTTCATCTTTCTCTTCAGTGAAGCGGCTTTGAATGCCGCTTCACGACTGATAGTTTCTTAGGTGGAATTTGCTCATGGTGGAGGGTTAGGACGGCTTACAGGCGAATTCATGGCTTCATAACCTCCACAAATCGAGACGATGAAGGATAGAACTGCATATCGAATGAACCTATACGGCTATATTTGGATTTTGCGATCTTTAGGGTCACGAATCGGCAATCTTGCTGATTCTGTTCATCTTCATCGGCTTCAATGAATAGGACGCAATTAGCGCCGTATTCAAGCGTTGAAGAACCGCAAAGAGCCGAAAAGTCAGCCGTATTACGTTTGCCCCTGTTTTGTGATGCGATAGCAAGAACAGGGATTCGATGCATCTTTGCCAGATCGCAAAGAGAACTCATTATTCGAGCGACTTCCTGATAATCGCTCAATGCATCAGCATTCTGTAGGCGTAGAATTTGAAGGTAATCGACAACACAAAGCGGCGCGGGTTCATCTTCGGGAAATGTCTCATATAGCCTGAATAGATCATCGACAGACTGAATATCATCAAGCGTTGCTATTTGTGGGGCAATCTCATTCGTGTAGGTTTCAATCGCTGATAGTAGAAGTTTCACTCTAGGGTTATTGGCATCTGCTAACTTTCGAGACAGACTTAATACTTCGCCGAATGAAAGCGCATTTGTGTCTCTTTCGCCTGATAGTCGGCAAATACTTTTGATAATCAAGGAGACAGACGGCATCTCACATGATACGAATATAACGCGCCTATTTGAGAACCTTGCTACATGGTCAACCGATTGAAGAACCCATGTAGATTTGCCAGCGGCGGGCGGTGCGGATATCAGGGAAACACCTTGCGACCAACCGCCGATAATGGCATCGAGATTTGAAAATCCCGTTGATGCTATCGGGCGCATGTTGCTGATACCCGATAACAGGCTATCCATCCTCTCATTGTTCCAATGTATTTGTAGATCATTCATCGTGTGTATACTGTCCTTATCCTGTTTGACGCCTCCGCGCTTTGAATGCGCGGGGCGTCTATGTTCTTACCTATGTTCTGTGTCTCGGAGATGAGACAGTTCGAGTCTCACTTTTGAGACAGTTTCGGGAATCCGTAGACGCTTCTTTGTCCGACTGATTTTCTAGTCAGATATCCTTCAGAGATAAGCAAGGAAATATGACGGTGTATCGTTTTCCTGTTCATCCCTGTTTTCTGACATAGCAGCGGAATCCCTAACGGTGGAGTTTCTAGCGTCCTAGAGTTTCGACATAGGGCAATCGCGACATATGTAGTCATTGCACCTGAAGAAACTTTCGGACAGATGGAATCAAACTCACTCATATAGATTTGCCCGAATGCATCTTTCGACACATCAAAAGCACCTACGTAAACAATGAGCCAATACGAAACACCATTCTTTATGCTCGCGTTCTTTGCGTTCGGCTTCTATCGGATATAGACGTTTGAAATATCGCCTGCAGTATTCGAGTTCGGCTTCACGGCGCTCACGCTTGCGAACATCGGATTCAGTCATCGTCCGTTTCACCGCCGTTCAAATACTCTTTAAGACGTTCTCGGGAAATGACCCAAAAGCGTCCAATGTGACGGGCGGGAATTGCCCCCGATCGACATAGTTCACGATAAGCGCGTTCACTAATGCCTAATGCTTCAGCAGCTTGCGGAGTGCGAACTGCTACAGGCAATTCATCAATGCTAGAAATCACTCTTAACCTCGTTTCTATGGACGTTTGCATGCGAACAAGTACTTGCCATGTGTCTTAATGTACGCTAATATCAATACTGATTATAGGTAGTTAGCAGTATTTTTTAGGAGGATGAAGATGAAACATGAATTCTATGCAGTAAGCAATTTAGAGGGCATGGAGGTGTATGCCTATGACATTGAATTAAAAGAGATCAAGCGCGGGAATCTCAAAGGCACTAAGTATTTCATCCGTGTTAATAGCAATATAAGGAATACGCAAATACCAGAGGATTTTGCTTATAACGAATTCCTTAATCTTGATGCGACCGACATTGATGAACTTACACGAATTCAGGAAATGTACGGAATCATTGCATCGCCTACATTTGAATCCAATTTTGGCAACGGGAATGCAACCTATATGTTGATGAAATCTGATGCTGATTTACGAATCAGGCTTGAAGCTTTTATAAAGCGAACCAAATGCGATAAACCCATTTCTGCTATACCGCTTCAAGAAGTAGCCGATACGGTTGAAGTTCTACAGACCCTTATAGCTTCGACTATTGCAGTTAACAATGACACATATACAGATGAAGATTTACATCATGATGAAATGTTTAACATCCTTGCTAGTAGGACATATTCAAAATACTTTCAAATGTTTGGGTTAGCTGAAAATGACCCAAACAAAAAAGTGACGATTATAAACAATCTGATTGATGCTGTAGTTCTTCAGCAAATGAAGCTATTAGCCGTAAGCGATAGAAAGATTCACAAATGTGAATATCGACATTGTGGAAAGTATTTCAAATATCCAAAGCGCGAGAGATATGAACCGCCGTTCTATTGTTGCAGGGCACATCAAGAAGCCGAAAAGTCATGCAGACAGAATGATCGTATCCGTGACGCAAAGGGGACAAAATAATGAGTTTTCTTTATCCGGGATTTTATGAAGATGCTGAAAAGCGCAAAGTCTACTGGTTACCAGAAATGCATGAATTGGGTAAACAGGAAAGATGGAACGACTTTATTGATTTTGTTGCAGGACATTATGAAGTAATGCCAGATGCATTCAATCAGTACTTTCCCAAAATGCCAGATGAATATAAAAGGAAAATGGTTAAAGAATGCTATCAACATAATGGCGAGTATTACCCTGAATGCGTTGAAGCAATTATCAATCTTCCCTGTAATGGAGTGAATGAACTTCCTTCAAACTACGCAAATAAAGAAGTGATTGCTGTATATAGAGGGGATTATGCTGATGCATTAGAAGATGATATTGAGTTTGCACCTTCATGGACTTTGAGCATCGATGTTGCAAGATTCTTTAGAAATCGCAAAGGCGAAAACGGAAAAGTATATAAAGGGTATATAAGTCCTTCTGATGTAATCGCATATATAGATGATCGTGAAGAAAAAGAAGTCATTCAATTTGGCTCTGTTTATTCAGTTGAAATTATTGAATAGGAGGGGTAACAATGGCAAATGACGGTTCTCTTATTGAAAAGAAACGTGGAGTTTGGGAAATACAAATCTCTGCAGGTTATGACCCGATAGAAAAGAGATACAAGCGCATCACTCGAACAGTACACGGCACAAAGTCAGACGCGAAAAAAGAACGCGATAAGATGAAGCGCGAATTAGAATCAGGCATCAAGGCTGATTCAGCGAATCTGACTTTTGCGGAATGGTGCGACGAATGGTTAAGCATTCGTCGCAATAAGGGTGCTACATCTGAATCAGTATTGAAGCAATATAAGACCCGTCTAGCGTTTATCTCTTCACTGCTAGGGCAAATCAAAGTGAATAGAATAGACGCTCGAACCGTGGAGAACCTTCTATTGGCTATCCGTGAGAAAAGAACCGAACAGGGTATCTCATGCAGCGATAGCACGTTACGGCATTATTACACGCTACTGAAGCAATGCTTAAAGACCGCCGTTGATTATGACCTGATAATTCGTAACCCATGCGACCGTGTAACACCGCCGAAAAAGAATCAGGCGAATCGGAAATCATTGACGGTAGATGAAGCCAATATGCTATTGAAGAAAATCAATGAATCAGAGCATTCATATATTGATGATTTGCTGCAGAAAGAAAAGAATCAGTCAGACCGCAATAACTCCTATGACCGCTCTTATCTCCTAGGCTTGCGCAATGTATCTCTGATTCTATTGGTGCGGCTCGGTTTGGCTAGTGGGTGCCGTCTCGGTGAGTTGCTTGCGCTTACATGGTCGAACGTGGATTTTGAACAATCAAGAATATGCATAGTTGCTGCAATGGACAATCTTGACCATATGAAAGCACCAAAGAGCGCGGCGGGTATCCGCAACCTATTCATTGACCCTGATACTATGCAGCATCTTCAAGCGTGGAAATCCCTTCAAAGCGAACTGCTAGAGACGATTGATATAACAGTGAACGGGGAATCACCTGTATTCTGCACCGCTGAAGGGGGATTCATTCTGAAGTCATCATTCCGTCATTGGTGGGATGCATGGAGAAAGAAAGCCGAATTCCCTGAATTACGTTTTCATGAATTGAGACATACGCAAGCAAGTCAGCTATTGGCAAATGGTATGGACTTGAAAAGTGTTCAAACTCGAATGGGTCATTCGTCTGCTACTCTCACGCTTGACTGCTATGCTCACGCTATGGAATCCAATGACGCGAAAGCCGCTTTACTTATCGGGAATCTGTTTTCGCAACCTGATAGCAAGCAACCTACATTGACCGATAAAGCGTCATGATTTGCAGTTTTTCAAGACGATTTGCAGACGATTTGCAGAATCCGACGAAAATAGACCGATTCAGAAATGAATCAGGTCAGACAAAAATAGCGTCTGACCTGCTGTTTCTAATGGTGGTCGGAGGGGGACTTGAACCCTCGGCACGCGGATTTTCAGTCCGCTGCTCTACCAACTGAGCTACCCGACCATAAGCGAGGATATATTCTAAACGTTTAGCGCGTACTGTGCAAATATTAATAAAGTGAAAGGCGTTGTAGCTTTCTGTGCGGCTTAAAAGACCATTGCAATAATAGCGCCTATGGCTATTGCGGGTGCAAAAGGCAGGGCTCCTTTGCCCTCGTCTTTCTGCGCAAAGGGGGTGTGGGGAATAATTAGGGCTAGCGGAATGCTTACAGCGCAAGCTATTAGCAGGCACAAAGCGCTGCGTTGAAGCCCCAGATAAAGAGCACACGTGGCTAGCAGTTTTATGTCGCCTCCACCCATAGAGCTTTTGTTGGTTATAGCCTCGAATGCTAGCGTAAACAGAAGTAAGCCGCCGCCAAATATCAGTGAGGTTGCAATGTTTGTGCCTAAGCTACAAATCACATCCGGAAGGGAAATCTTGCATATTGTAATTTCGACAATTTCTCCTGCAAGCCAAACAGCACACATGGCTATAACTATCCAATTGGGAATTAATCTAGCTCGCAAGTCTGTTATGCATGCAGCAACAAGTAACACCACAAACGCCGCACTTGTAACAACTGCTAATGCTTCCATTCGTTAGTGCTGGCACCCGCCCGAGCCAAAAATAAGCTCGCGTTCTTCGCCGGTTAGCGCCTCTCTTGCTTGGTCGCGTAAATTGTTCACGCCGATAAAGAATTGGCGCATCATAACCACAACTAGGTAACGCCCGCGGGCGGTTAGCGTAAGTTCTTCGGAGTTATCGGTGGCGAAAGCACCGTTTAAGCGCATGAACGCCATTTCTATCGGTAGCCCTTGTTCGACCGACATGCCGAAATCGCGCTTGAAACTGCGCTTATCAAGCCGCAGACCAAACAGCTGCATCATAAAGCGATAGCGCATGCGGTCGCGTAAGCTAAAGCGAGTGGCACCCATCATAGACATGGCACCGCGCTCTATTGCTGCGTTGTAATCAATTATGCTGAAAGTGTTTACATAAAGCGTGTCGCCTAGGTAAGTAATGCCGCCCGACCCAATAGCTGGGTACTCTTCGAAATCTACTACATATTCGTCAATCATGTAAGAATTTGCCGTATTGTCGTGCGGCTTAGTGTTAGCGTTAGCGTTGGCTTTGGCGCGGGCAGCTTTTCTGCGGTTGAACGTCCATGCCGAGCCAAACTCGAACAGCCCACGTTCTCCGTGCGGTCCTGCTGTGCCCATGTCAATGCCGGGAATTTCCCCTGTTAGCAACTCGCAAATGATTTCATAAAAGCGCTTTTCGCGTGAATAATCTACGCGCCCAACAGTGCGCGCCATCGATTTTTGCACGCTAGGGCTAGCCATTAGCGGGTAGAAAGTTGTTTGGCTGGCTCCCGATTCTATAACGCGCTCTATGTCGTTTATTAGTATGTCTTCAGTTTGCGCTGGGAAGTTGAAAATCATATCCGCGTTCATCGATACGAAATATGGACTAGCTTCGCCAATACGCTCTAGAATTTCGCGACCACTACCGTATTTTTCGTAGCGATCCATCTGCTTGAGCAGCCCGTCGTCGAAACTTTGCACACCGACACTTAGGCGCTGCACCCTCCCGTGCAGCTTTTCCAAATAGCTGGGAATAAGGTGGTTCGGGTTTGTTTCGCTGGATACTTCTTTGATGCTGGGAAAAACATCGCGCGCTTGGTCGATGGTTTCGCACAATTCGTCAATCAAAATTGTGGGAGTGCCGCCGCCTATATATACGCTTTCAAAATCGTAGCCCAAGTCGCGCAGCATAAGCATTTCCTTGCGCATGTTTTGGAAATATTGGCGTGCTTTGTCTTCGCGAAATGGGAAGCGATTAAAACTGCAATATGGGCAAAGGCGTTCGCAGAACGGCACATGCATATAAAGCATGTAAGGTTGTCCCGGTTTTGGTGCGGGCATGCGCACATCGTTTGTGGGCGCCAGTTTTAGATATTGCTTCGTGCAGCCTCGTACAACTGTGGATAACATTCGCTCAGACAGCATATTTACTCCCAAGCAGATCTGCCCTGAAGCGCCTTTTTTCCTATATCGTGGCGCAGTTGCTTTCCTTGGAACGAGATTAACTCGCATGCTTCGTAGGCTTTTTCGCGCGCCTGTTCAAATGTGGCGCCTTTGCCCACAACGGTTAGTACTCTGCCGCCGGCTGTAACAAGTTCATCGTCGGCATTTCGCGCGGTTCCTGCATGATAGACCGTAACATCTGGAAGCGCTTCGGCTTCTTCTATGCCTAAGATGACATGACCTTTTTCGTAAGCACCGGGGTAGCCTTCGCTGGCTAGCACTACGCCAACCGCCCAGTCGTCAGACCATTCCAGTTTTATATCTTCGGCGCGCCCTTCGGCAACAGCCAACATAATTTCAGCCAAGTCGCTCTTTAGTCTTGGAAGCACAACCTGAGTTTCCGGATCGCCAAAACGAACGTTGAATTCAACAATTTTCGGACCCTCTTCAGTTAGCATGAAACCACCGTACAGCGTGCCGCGGTAATCTTCGCCAGCTGCTGCTGCGGCGGTTTGCATTATGGCTTCCATCTTGGACATTTCTGCATCGGTAACAATTGGCACTGGCGAATATACGCCCATGCCGCCCGTGTTCGGACCGGTATCGCCATCGTAGGCGCGCTTGTGGTCTTGCGATGGTGCCATTGGGAAACTTTGTCCACCAGTAACGAAAGAAAGCATACTGCATTCAGGACCGCGCATGCACTCTTCTATAACAACGCTGCTTCCGGCATCTCCAAATGCTCCATCAAAGCATGCGCGCACAGCGTCTTCGGCATCTTCTAGCGTTTCGGCTACTACTACACCTTTGCCTGCTGCTAGTCCGTCGGCTTTCACCACAATGGGGGCACCTTTTTCGCGAACATATTCAAGTGCTGGTGCTGCCGACGTAAACGCAGCATAAGCTGCTGTGGGGATGCTGTTTTTAGCCATGAATTCCTTGGCGAAGTTTTTCGAGCCTTCAAGCTGGGCTCCTGCGGCACCGGGACCAAATACTGCAATTCCTGCTTCGCGCAACGCATCGGCTATGCCTGCTACTAGTGGTGCTTCTGGTCCTATAACTACCAAACGTATATTGTTGGATTTCGCAAATTCCAGAACAGCTGCTGCGTCCATCGGATCGACGGCTACATTTTGTGCTACATTGCTTGTACCGCCGTTACCCGGTGCCACAAATAAAGAGTCAGTCATGCTCGATTCGTTAAGCGCTCGTGTTATTGCGTGCTCTCGCGCTCCGCTTCCTAGAACTAGGATATTCATGTTAAAGCCTCTTCCATGTACTATTAAACACTTGCGGGTTGAATTCTGCTTTTGCTTAGCTTGAGTTCGCTTAGCTTTGCCAATCTTCGCGAATTATTGTCTGGTCGCGATCGGGACCTACGCTTACTATGCTCATAGGAACGCCGCCAAGTTCTTCTAGGTATTCAATGTAGCGGCGAGTGTTTACGGGCAAATCTTCGTACTTACGCACGTCCGAAATGTCTTGGTCTTTCCAGCCCGGCAATTCCTCATAAACCGGTTTAGCGTGGAATAGAACTGATTGCTGCATGGGGAAGTAGTCGTATTCTTTGCCGTCGCATTCGTAGGCTACGCATACCTTAATGGTGTCGAATGCCGACAACACATCTAGTTTGGTAAGCGCTACGTTCGTAAGACCATTTACTTGGGCGGCATAGCGCGCTATAACTGCATCGAACCAACCGCAGCGGCGTTTGCGCCCGGTGGTTACGCCAAATTCGTGCCCTTCTTTGCAGAGCAATTCGCCATCTATTGCATCTTGACCTGTGCCACCGTCTTCGGGGAACTTCAGTTCTGTAGGGAAGGGACCTCCACCTACGCGAGTAACGTATGCTTTCTGAATGCCTAGCACGCGGTCTATTTCCTTCGGACCAACGCCAGCGCCTGTGCAGGCACCGCCAGCTACGCAGCTAGAAGATGTTACATATGGGTATGTGCCATGATCTATGTCAAGCATGGTGCCCTGCGCACCTTCGAACAGGATGTTTTTGCCATTGCGCAGCGCCTTGCTTAAAAGCTGCGCTGTTTCCCATACGTGGTCGCGCAAAATATGAGCGTAGGGCAGGTATTCTTCGCATATTTCAGCAACGGTATAAGTTTGCAGACCATATATTTTTTGCAGAATAGGATTCTTTTGCGCCAGCGCGGTTTCCACTTTTAGACGGAAAATCTTTTCGTCAAGCAGGTCTTGCATACGGATGCCGCGACGTGCCGCTTTATCCTGATAGCATGGTCCTATGCCGCGCTTTGTGGTGCCTATTTCGTGTGCGCCTAAACGCTTTTCTTCGGCGCCATCAAGCACTTTGTGATACGGCATTATTAGATGCGCATCGCAGCTTATGCGCAAACGTTCGCAGCTTATTCCTTCGCTTTCGAGAAGTGCCATTTCTTTTACCAGCACGCCCGGGTCTACTATAACGCCGTTGCCTATTACGGGTACTGCATGTTCATACATTACACCCGATGGCATTAAGTGAAGCGCCAGTTTCGTGTCGCCATGAATAACCGTATGACCTGCATTGTTGCCGCCTTGGAATCGCACTACATAATCGTAGTCGCTGGCAATTAGGTCGGTTATCTTGCCTTTTCCTTCATCGCCCCATTGTGTTCCCACAAGCACTGTCGATGGCATCTGATGTCCTTTCGCAGATGGATAAGGTTACTTGTTAATTCTAGCTTTGAATGGCGGATTGAAAAGTAGCACAACTACAGCAAGCGCCAGAATAAGGCCGAAGGCTACTAACACCACCCCAAGTGCGGTGTAAGCCAAGCTGCCGGTAACGCGGCTTTCCATGAAAACAGGAACGCCTATTAAAAGTAGAAGTGCGCATAAAAATGTAGACACAGCAATTTTGACATAGTAATGAATGCGATAGGCTTTTTCGTCGTTTGCGACCGATGCGCTAAGTGCGTTCGGTGTGTCGGTTGCACCAGATGCGTTTTCTGTTTGCGCTACATTTTCTGCAGATTCAGAAAGCTCTTTTTGTTTTTTCTTACCCATGATTGTTTCCGTTTTTATAAGCGCGATTCGTCGAAGAAGTCGCCAAATTTGGTGAACTCGGGGTTGAATGCTAGCGTTATGTCGCGTGTGGGACCGTTGCGATGTTTTGCAACAATAAGTTCGGCGGTTCCTAAATCTGGTCTACCGTTTTCTTCGGCTTCCATTTCGTCCATAGAGCGGTCGATGAACATAACAATGTCAGCATCTTGTTCAATAGAGCCGGATTCGCGTAAGTCTGCTAGCATCGGGCGCTTTTTGCCGCGCATTTCTACTGCGCGGTTTAGCTGCGAAAGCGCTAAAACAGGCATGTTCATTTCTTTAGCCATAATTTTTAAGCCGCGAGAAATTTCACCAACTTCTACTGCGCGATTACCGTCGCGCCTGACTTGAGGTGGCTGCATTAGCTGTAAGTAGTCAACTATTATCATGCCTTTTTTATCGGTGCCTATAATGTGACGCAATTCGCGGCGTGCTTTTGCGCGAGCTTCCATGATGGACAAGCCCGGTGTGTCGTCAATAAACATATCAAGGTTCAGCAACGTGTTAGAAGCGTCGGCGATGGCACCCCAGTCGCCTTCGCTAACTTTACCGCTGCGAATGCGTGACAAGCTTACACGTGCTTCCGAGCAAAGAATGCGCTGGGTTAGCTGCCCTGAGCTCATTTCTAGCGAGAAAAATGCAACTGACGTGCCAAGTTTTGCTGCATTTACGGCAATATTAAGTGCGAATGAAGTTTTGCCTACGCCGGGGCGTGCAGCTAGAATTGCCAAATCGCCGCCGCGAAGCCCATTGAATAGCGCGTCTACATCGGTAAACCCTGTAGGAACGCCCACCATGCTATTTCCGCGTTGAGAAAGTTGAGTAATTTCCTCGAATGCCTCATTAATAAGTATGTCCATCTTCTGGAAACTGGACGAAACGCGCTTTTCAGTAACATTGAATAGCGCATGTTCGGCTTCTTCGACAACTTCATTTAAGTCTTCGGGGGCATTGTATGCCAGAGCGTTTATTTCGGCGGCTGCGCGAATAAGTTCGCGTTGAATAGCTGTGCGCTTCACAATTTGTACGTGGCGCTGCCAGTTAGTCAGGGCGAAAGTATTTGCGTTTAGGTCAGCAAGATAAATGCGACCTCCTGCAGCTTCAAGCTGACCTTTTGCGTTCAGCTTGTCGGCAAGAGATATGGGGTCAGGAGAAATTCCGTCGCGCACCATTTCGAAAATAGAATCGAAAATTATACGGTGCGAAGCTCGGAAAAAGTTTTCTGATTTAAGTGAGATGGCTATTTCGTCAGCTACATTGCCATTTAATATACATGCTGCTAAAACAGCCTGTTCTGCTTCTATATCGTTGGGTAGCTGTGCATGTTTTCCAGACGACTCCAATAAGGGAATCGTCTGGAAATTGTCAGTGTTCTTAGATGCGGGCACCTATTCTGCCGTTTCTTCGACTGGTGCTTCCTCGGTTGCGGTAGCTTCAGCGGTTTCAGCTTCTTCTGTAGGTGCTTCGACAGCTGCGTCTGTTTCGGCAGCAGCATCGCTAGCTGTAGGCTCAGGCTCGGTGTCAACTTCGGTGTCGGCAGCCACGCTTACATTCACGGTAGCCTTGATGGTGCGGTAAACATTCACCGACACAGGGAAAACGCCGGTAGTTTTGATAGGCTTACCCAGTTCGATGCGACGACGATCTACCTCAATGCCCAAAGATTCTTTAATAGCATCGGCAATCATAGGAGCTGTTACAGAACCAAACAGCTGCCCTTCGTCGCCAACCTGAACTTTAACTTTAACGGTGGCACCGTCTAGTTTCTTTACCAGCGCCTCAGCGTCAGCTACGCGAACTTCTTCGCGCTTTTCGATATTCTTGCGACGCTGTTCTAGCTGCTTTAGATTGCCCGGGGTAGCTTTTACGGCGTAACCCTGACGCAGCAGATAGTTGTTCGCGAAACCGCGTGCGACTTCAATAACGTCACCTTCGCCACCACGTCCGCGTACTTCCTTTAGCAATATAACCTGCATGGCGTTCTCCTATCTGTTACGACGGCGATCGCCGCGTCCGCTAATTGCGGGCACCGAATAGGGAACAAGCGCCATAATGCGTGCACGCTTGACGGCTTGCGCCAAGTCGCGCTGATGTTGGTTACATGCACCTGTTACACGGCGAGGTTTTATCTTGCCGCGGTCGGTTGTATATTTGCGCAGCATTTGAGTGTCTTTGTAGTCGACATACTCCACGCCGTCTTTGCAGAATTGGCACTGCTTGCGACGAGGCTGCTTAGCGTAATCGGCCATATTAACCTCTTTATCTTCTTTCTTAGAATGGAATGTCTTCGTCGTAAACTGAAGTGTTTGTATCTACAACAGGCATCGCCGGTGCGCTGTATGCGGAAGCGTTATTGTTGTATCCACCTTGGTTGTCGTTGTTGTTATTACGACTTTGCATAAATTCCAAGTCGTCAACTATAACTTCAATCTTGCTACGCTTTTGACCGTCGCGTTCCCACTGGCTCCAGCGCAGTTTGCCTTCAATGGCAACTTTCGTGCCTTTTGATAGGAATCGGGATACGCTTTGTGCACGCGTGCCAAACATCGTACAGTCGATAAAGTTGGCGTAGTCTTCCCATTCGCCGGTTTGATTATTCTTGCGGCGATCGTTTACGGCTACACCCATCGACATAACGGGCATGCCCGACTGTGTTGTGCGCACTTCCGGGTCGCGTGTAAGGTTTCCGCTTATAACTACACGGTTGATGCTCATTGTCTACCTCTTTCGTTCACGATTCACTAGTCGCGGTCGGGGCGGTTCACGATTATGTGACGCTCTACCGCATCATTAATGCGCAGTACGCGATCAAGCTCTGCAA
This sequence comes from Adlercreutzia sp. ZJ154, assembly GCF_011039055.1. NCBI lineage: Bacteria > Bacillati > Actinomycetota > Coriobacteriia > Eggerthellales > Eggerthellaceae > Adlercreutzia > Adlercreutzia sp. ZJ154. The sequence goes on along the minus strand of NZ_JAAKEF010000029.1, from coordinate 760 downwards.
TGCTTTGTGGATCGGCGTGAAAATCGACAAGGGTGTAGTCGGCATCGGCTAAACCGTTTACCTCATAGGCAAGTTTACGCTTGCCCCACTCGTCAACATTGTCGACAGTGCCCTTTCCTTCAGTGACAGCAGTCTCGATACGCTTCATAACACCCGCACGAGATTCGTCATCGATAGTAGGAGCGACAAAAAACAGCAGTTCATAAGCCTTCATCAGCTCACCTCCTCTGGTCTAAACGGCCCTGTATAGGTGTATATTTCTTCACAGGGCAGGACAACTTGTCTATTGTAGCAGAAGACCTAACTGTGTATTATGTTTTTTCTTCTCGTCAAATTTCTTCACTTTCTATCCAAATCGGCAGAGTTGCAAGCTGGGATAAGGGCGACCCAGCTTGCGTGTCTGTGCTGCTAGGCTCGATCTCGGTCGGTTCTTATGATTATAGTCTTCTAGTGAATGGCACCGATTTCGAGCCGTGTTTTCACTATAGATAGCAAATCTTACGCCGGCGTATCAGAAATGCGATATCTGTTAACACGCCAGTTCTATCGCTTTTGTATCTTTTGCAAACTCAATATCGTTACGAATTCGCTTATTTGCGACATTTTTATTGTTCAAACCTTGCAAGTTTCTAGCAAAAACCTTGCATAAATCTACTGCGGGTTTTGGCATATAGGCAGAAAAGTGTGTAAGGCTCAGTCCATCGCAAAGGGGTAAGGAGTGCTATTGTGGAACTCCGACCAAACCAGACCGTGTGTTGCC
>NZ_JAAKEF010000028.1:0-18547 GCF_011039055.1 Adlercreutzia sp. ZJ154 | reverse complement strand
TGCAGTTAATTCACCTGATCCGTCGGCGTTTGTATACCAGCCTGTCTCATACCACTCATAAATTGTAGAGGGAGTAACAGAACTGCCACCATTTGCAGTGTTAGCATCTAGGTTTACTTCGTAAATAAGCTTCTTAAATTTTGCGGTGTAGGTTTTATCCTGCAGCAGGCTGGTTGGAGTACTGTGCACATGTAAAGTATTACTGTTTTCACTATCAATGTAGGCATTGTTAGCGTCATCTGTAGTAGTAATTTTGGTGCCGCCGTCATACCAGCCTTCAAGAGCATAGCCGGCATTAGGATACGCAGTAGAAGAAGTCTCACCATAAATGGAATTAACAACTGACGAGTTTGGTTCTACGCTACCAAATGACCCTGCTTCGAAATTGATAGTTACAGATGTCGACCTAGAATCGGTTATACGAATACCAAAAGTTGACGTCGCATCAATGGCATCACCCCGTGGTGACAAGTATGGGGTGTTGGGATCGGAAGAGTTGTTCAGCGATTCTGCAGCGCTGTTTATCACGCGTAGCCCCACCCCACTGACTACTGCACCAGTAGCCTCATTGCCCTCCATATCAATAAGTCCGCTGTCGAGAGCTTCGAAATTCTTGCCAGTGTCTGTTACGCGCAACTTAAGAGTAGTTTTTGCTTCAATAGTGCCCCGTCCCACACTAGGAGCAACATTTTCACCATAGGCATTCTGTGAAACAACAGCCGACACAGCCAACGTAAGAAGCGCGCAAGCAAGCAACATAGCCAGCACCGATGCAAGCCAAACACGTATGCGTGTTTTCGTTGTATTTAACTTATCTCGCATCGTTTATAACGCTCCTTCTTGTACGACAAGCAAAATCAAGTATCAAAAACAGAAACAAACGATTAATTCGCCATCCCAACTAGCCAGCGGCCACTCACCGTACGGATCATTCAGGACATAATTGATCAGACCGTTTTGATTGAGAAACAGGAAAGTGCGAGCGTCTTCTGGATTTACCGAGCGAAGCCAGCATATTTTGAATAGGTATTGAAGACTTGGATTCGTTCTTACATCATCATCATTTTCCGACGGGCTATTAATCAATGTCTCCTGTGAGTAATACTCATACTGATAGCCTTCCTTGAAAAGCCACTGAGAATCTGAATACGCATCGTAAACAGCACCAAATAATTCGTAATAACTAGGTATGAAAAATTGGTCTTGCGAAATATCCACATAAGGATTTTGCGAATTGTACACCGCGCCGTATTCTTTATTAACAGTGGCTGCAAGACTTTTTAAATCGCCGTGCAAATTTCTAGAATAGAAGTCGCCGCTTTGTTCATTCATAGAAGCTCTAAGGGCGCTTTGCCCCCAACCGCCACTGTTGGTATCCCTGTTATTCATTCCGCCGCTACCAGCAATATGTTGGTCGCCCGTAGCGGGATCGGGCGAACCTACTTGAAATGTTAAACCCGCTTTGCCGGAACCGTCAGCTAAGCTGTCATGCAAGATGCCTATAACCTTGATGGGTGTAACGTTGCCCTCAAAAAGCGCCTTGCATTCATACAAGCGATACCGATACACATACCCTGAATACATTCCGTAGAACAGGGAATTTTTCCCATTTTCTGATATATCCTGCGCATGACCCTTAACTTGCCGCGCAGTATATGTTTGCCGCGTTATGCTGTCTGTTAGATAGAAGCCATAGCCCTCTGCATCACTCATGTTTCCGGGAATGCTACTACCATCTCCCATTGGAATATAGGGAGATATGGTGTATATAACGGACGAAAGCGGATAAGCAGTTTGAGCATCGTCTGCCGCTTCGCTTTTTACTTTAGCGTTAGCATTGGGCGCCTCATAACTATTTGTAAGATTTAGCCTGAATGTGCAATCTAATGTGCTGTCGGCGCCTATAACGAAAGTATCACCAAAAACGTTATTGGTTGGATTAGCATTTACATTAAGGGCTCCACCAAAGTATTCACCTTCAATAGCCATATCCAGCGCTTTTTCGGGCTGACCTGCAGGGTATAGACTGTATAGAGTTTGATTTTCTAGTGCAGTATCGTTTCCACTTAATGCGGCACCTGCTTCATCAATAACATCAACAAGAGCTCTTTCTCGAAAGGTTTGAATTTTTGTTATTTCAACGGCACTGCTGCCGGCATTACGAAACGACACAGGCGCTTCGATATATGGTTGCGGGTTAGCTATGTCGTATCCTGCGGCGCCACCGAACACTACCGACAATGAAACTGTTATGCTTATAACATCTACAGGTTCACTAACAGCACGCGATTCCACCTCTGAACTTACCGTTTCGGCATAAGCAGTACAAGGCAGCATTGTGCATGCAAGCACCAAAGCTACAAACAACTTCTGTATCTTTGTTATGTTTAATTTATCTTGCATTGTCTGAAACGCTCCTTTTATACGCAGTAAGTCGAAAGCCGGAAATTAAAAACAGAAACAAGGAACTACGCCGTTTTGGGTATCTGCCTGTAATGCAGCAGGGAAACAGTAATCGTTTTGGTTTATGTACATAACGCCCATGCCAGCTTTACCATTATGCAACGAGCGTGTCCACCAAGGTTTAGCTTCCCCTTGATAGGTCTTTTTGTATTGCTCATTTTGCGGAAACGAAGTCGCAGGTGTTTTAATACTAATTCCAATATTTTTGTAGTATTCGTATCTATAACCATCCACACGATAAATCTGATCTATAGGATTAATAGCAGTACTAAATAACTCGGAATAACTAGCTATGAAATACTTATCTTGAGAGATGCGAGTATTGCTTTCATTTCCTGTTACATTCGCACCTTCAGTGTTTGACACTGGCGAATACTCTTTATTAACAGTGGCAGCAAGATCGGTTATATATCTATGAAAACTCTGATATATAGAGCCCGTTTCTTCATTCATATCAGCTCGAAGACTTGTTGCCGCCCAACCACCAACAGTTTCTTTGCTGGTATTCATTTGCTCCATCTTAAAAATATCAGCCATTTGGAACGTTAGACCCGCTTTGCCCGTACCGTCTGCAAGATTGTCGTGCAAGATGCCGATTATGTTCAGATTGTAGGGTCTAATTTCACCCGAACTATTCATTAACAAACTGCACGTATACGGACGATAGCCGTAAACATATCCTGAATACATGCCGTAATAAAGCGAGTTTTTGCCATTTTTAGATATATCTTGCGCGTGACCTTTTACGTCGAATGCGCTGTAATAAATTCCTGTTTGTTCGTCATTAAGGAAGAAAACGTTACCGCTATCCCAATCTAGATTGGCGTTCCCTTCACCAGCTGGAATGTAGCTTCCTACGATATAAGTAATTTTCGATAGCGGATGTACTTTACCGCTGTTTTCGCCTGCTGCAGCTGTCGGATCAACAACAGCATTGGCAGTTGGAACATCGTAGCTATTTGTTAGGTTTAACCTGAACGTGCACTCAAGCGCACTGTCGGAACCTATAATAAACGTGTCGCCAAAAGCATTTCTCAAAGCAGACTGGTTAGCTAATTCTTCGTCTTCAATCTTGGCTCCACCCGTATATCTGCCGTTTTTATATGCCATGTTTAAGGCTTTTTCGGGCTGGCTTTTTGGATATAAGCTATATGGAGTCTGATCCTCAATAGGAGTATTGTTACCACTTATTTCTGGCGATGCCCGCTTGATAACATTTTGAAAACTGCCCGCTTCATATTCGTCTGTCAAAATATGTATTATCTGAACAGCATTATTACCAGCATTGCGAAATGTAATTGGTTCTTCTATACAAGGCTTAGGATTAGCTATGTCATAACCAGCAGAACCGCCAAGTGTTACAAAAATTGGCACAGTTAAACTTATGGCAGTTTGGGAAGCACGCAACTCAACATCCGCTTTAGCGTCTTCAACCTTTATTTCTGCTGCAATTTTGCCGCTTTCCACTGGAAGCATTTCGGCATACGCCGCGCCGGGTAATAGCATGCACATAAGAGCCAACGCAACAAGCATTGCTGTTGCTTTGCTTGCCTTATTTTTCACCAAACCGGCAGACGTAATAGGGCTAAAACCATTACAAAAATGACCTTGTTCAAAGCAATTTTGTTTGTTGTTTAGCTTGTTTTGCATCGGTTATAGCTCTCCTTATAGTCCTGTCAAATTGAAAGTTAGAAACAGAAACATGGGCAGACATAATTCGCTAGATATGACTCCATACCTACGTTGTAATTACCATCGACGTTTACGTAATAGAAAGATTTAACATCGTAGTTTAAGCTTATGGCGTATATGGAGCGCTGCCACCAATCTACCGGTCCATTTCCCAGCCTTTCGCTTTTTTGCATTACCTCACCATCACCATCGAGCATATTGCTAGCCGGCAACTTGCTTGCGTAATACTCGTATTGATAGCCTTCTTTATACAGCCACAAATAATCAGCCGCATATAAATGGCTATCACTGTAATTACTAACAGCACCTGCTAGTTCTTGAAGACTAGCTATAAAGAATTTGTCCTGAGAGATTGATACAAAAGGACTTTTCGAAGAAGATGTTGGACCGTATTCTTTGTTCACGGTAGCAACTAGATTTGTTAGTTCAGTGGGTAATAGTTGATATATTTCACCACTTTCTTCATTCATGTCAGCTCTAAGATCGCTTTGCCCCCAGCCACCCCAGCCGTCAGTCTGCATACTATTATGCATAGGCAAAACTGTCCTATATAGAGTGTCTTTCATCTGGAATGTTAGACCTGCTTTGCCCATGCCATTTGACAAAGTGTCATGCAAGAGGCCTATGACATTAAGATCGTACTCTATTCTATCGTTTAATCTAAGCTTACATACGTAAGGTCTGTATGTGCGAACATACCCTGAATACATGCCGTAATAAAGCGAGTTTTTGCCATTGTTAGATATATCCTGCGCGTGACCTTTTACGTCTTGTGCGTTATAGATTTGATTCGTTAGTTGGTCTTTTAAATAAAACGAATTTTCTTCAGATAGAGTTTCGTTTCCGTGCCCTGCAGGAACATAGGTTATTATGGTGTATTTAACCTTCGAGAGAGGTTGCACGGTTTTGCCGCCATCGGCTTTTTCTTGCTTAACTAAAGCGTTGGCTCCGGGCACTTCATAACTGTTTGTAAGATTTAAACGACAAACACAATTAAGAGCACTATCGGCACCAATTATAAAAGTGTCTCCAAAATAATTTTGAGTGTTGTTTGTGGCGCCTTGCGTAATTCCACCGTAATAGTCGCCGTCTTTATATTTTATGTTTACCGCTTTTTCTGGCTGCCCCTCAGGATACAGGCTATATAGAGTCTGATCTTCAAGCGGGGTATCGTTTCCGCTTATTTGCTGAGCCGTAACAGTATAACTGTCACCTTGCATAAAGCCTGTATCGGAAAGAACAGCCCGCACGCTGCCTTCTGTGTATTCCTCTGTTTGAATACGGGTTATTTGGATTGCGCTATTGCCGGCGTTCCGAAACGCTGTTGACGCTTCTATACTAGGCTGCGGATTCGATATATCGTAGCCTTCAGAGCCGCCAAACGTTACTACAAGTGGCACCGTAACGCTTATAGCTGCTGCGACAGCTAATGGTTCTATGCCAGCGTTAGAGTCAGCACCTTCAATAAGACTTGCGCCGCATTCAGGGCATATAAATTTCACACTGTAAACATTTTCGGAATCTTCTGGAACTTCATTGCCGTCTTCGTCTACATATATGCGAGATTCATTAACTTGACAGGCGTAAAACTGCTGAGCGCAACTGGGACATGTGGTTAAATCTTGAGGGCTATTGCCATCGGTGCCGTCGCAGTTTGGTAGGTGGCGAGGGATTTTAGTGTCGGTTACGTTTATGGTACCTGTAGCGCTATCTATAGGAAGCTGAGCTTCCTCGGCATATGCCATATACGGCAACATTGCACACGAAAGCGTAAATGCAACTAATGTTGCTGTGGCTTTTTGTATCGTGTCTCTTATTGTCATGGTAGCGCCTTCGTTCTTTCACTAGCTGTTTTGCGTTTTATGAAGAGGAATGGTTTGGCTGATAGATGCAAAAGTTGACTGGAGTGCCGGTGCCGCCGATGCTGATGCCGATAAGCTACAGTTTGCCGACGGCAAATGGCGACGCGCTAATTCAACTGCACATCGCCACGCATTACCCCTGCCGCTGCCGATTTATCCAACGGAAGCAAAATTGTTACTTCAATGTTCGACGAACCGGGCTTTTTGCATGTGATTGTGCTTGTATTCGGATCTATGCTGATAGCACCTCCATGTCTATAAGAAACAGTGGCGCCTTTCGGCACGTACAAATAACCGTCTTCGCTATACAAATTGGCACTTTCACCAACGGACAGATTGCTCACAGCGCTTGACAGGCGCACTCCGTAGGGAAGTAAGTGATTGTTTGCAACAGGGGCCCCTATGCTCCAACCGTATTTTTTTGATTCGGTGTATGGAACGTATATGTTGGTATTTGTGGTGGCGACTAATGCATGTGTGTCTATTGAGGGTATGGGACTAAGAGCAACTATCGTTGCTCCGTCTATATCGCCAAGGGCGGAAGCCCCTATTGCCATGATAGTTTTCGGTAGAACCAAAGTGTTTATGGCTGTGCCCATGAATGCATTTGCTTTTATTGTTTTGGTGCCAAAACTTAAGCTTACCGAGCTTAGGTTTTCGCAGCCCGCAAATGCACCTTCACCAATTGTGGTGATGGAACCCGGAATATTTACTGCCACCAAGCTATTTTTGTTAGCAAAGCCTTCGTCGGCTATGGTGGACACGTCATATTCCACACCTTCTATGTCTACGATAGACGGCAAGCTAATTGCCGCCGGTGTGTTTTCTCCCGCCCAGCTAACTGACAGCGTATAGTCGGGCAGCACTGTATAAGCAAAGCCCGATGTGCTTTCGTCGGGCGCAATTGCATTTCCTACTTCAGTCAAGCTGGCAAAATGTGTGAAGCCAGCCGCCTCCCAAGCCTCTGTGTTCTTAGTTGCTACAGTTGCAAAACTGATAGTTTGGTTGGTGAAGGCGGGTATAGGTGCGGCTTCTGGGGTGGTGACTTCTGGGGTTGCTGCGGTTGCGGCTGCAGCTTCGCTTGCAGCCTCGTTTGCAGCTGCGCCCGCATATGAACCTTCTGGGGTTGTTTCGTTTTCCGCTTTCGCAATTTCTAAAACATTACCGTTCGCGACAATAGTTTGTAAAACGGTATTGCCCTGAAATGCACCTTCCGAAATTTTAGTGCAGCCCGACACGATAACCGCGTTGGTTATTGCGGGTGGAGCAGCGATCAGAGTTGTTAAATCTTCCGTATACAGAATGCCATCCACAGAAGTGAAGGTAGAAGTAGACGTGCTCCCCATGGGAATGCCGATGGCTATAAGCTTTGTGCAACGGGAAAAGACACAAGCAGGGACGGTTGCCAATTCGGCGGGGAGCACGACTTCACCCTCCAAGCCCTCCGGGACGAGGTGGAGGTTATTTCTAGTTACATCTAACAACATGCCGTTATAGCTTGCATAGGTGGAATTGCCAGCCTCAACCTGCACGGCAGTAAGATTAGGTAGCAGTTGAAAAAAGGCTAGATCGATTGAAGTAACAGTAGCTGGAATTGTAAGTGAGGTTACACCTTGTTTTTTGTCAGCCTCGTCGTAATATTCGGCTGTGTAAGGGTTTTTAGCGCTGCCATCTTTTGGTCTTTCTTGACCGATGTGCGTCAAAGTGTAGGTGGTTTGCGCATTACTAACGGTTTGGGGCAGCGTAATGGCACCTTGTGTTTGAGGAGCGAAGCCCACCAAGCTGACCGTTTCGCCATCTGAATTAACCTGATAATTTAGATTGTTCTTAGAGAAAATTATGCCAGCAGATGTGTCCTGAGAAACAGGTACGCTAGCTGAGACTATGTCTTGCACAGATTCCGCAACAAACGCTGCGGACTCAGAAGTTGCAGGAGTTTTTAGAGGAACAGTTTCTTGAATGCTATTAGATTGAAGATGAGTATCAGAAGTAGAGACGGCAGCAGAAACGACAGCATCCGCGTTATCTGAAACAGAACGCGATGACGATTCCGCATATGCGGATAGCGGTAAAAGATAGCATGCCAAAGATGTAGCTAAAGACACCTTGGCTGCCCGCCTAAGCATGACTGCCCTATTCATATTTGTCTGTCCCTATTCGTGTTTATTACTAGTTGCGTCCCGATGCAGCTGTAGCGTAATAAACAGTTTGCAATTACCCGATGACCAATTACATTAGCTATTCTATAACGAGCCACATGCTAATAGCAAACAGATATGCTAAATCACATAACTTTTTATTCAGGGTGCCGCCAAAAAATGCACTAGGGGTGCGCTAGGCGCTATGCGTAAAGAACAAGATGCGTACTGGGGACAGACAAATTGATTGCAGCCAAGAAAGAGGAACGTAAGTTCTAAGAAAGAAATACCCGCTATGTTAAGGCGACAAGGAAGCTGCTCCTTGTCGCCTCTTTAGAGTTAGCGCCTATGCGCACCAGAACCAGAAACATGAGCACATTTCTGTCTGCGGCGACTGGAACTTAACACCGCCACGCCAAGCGCGCCACACGCCACAGTCAACAAAAGTGTAACCCCCGCTGCTTGCACATCTCCTGTCTGTGCGAGACTTCGCAGAGTACGAATAGCTCTTGCACCTGAACTGTTCGATCCGGCAGGAGCAATGGGCGAAAAGCTTGCCACAACTTCACAATTTCCGGAAACTGTGAGCGTATAAGAAGTTCCCACACTGACAACATTTTTGTTTCCGTCGACATTAGTAACGGTAACAGAAACCGGCTGATAGCCCTGCGCAGGTGTTAGCGTAAATGTAACTTTGCTTCCAAGCCCATAAGCAAGTTCGCCTGAAGGGTCTATACTGCCATTTCCCGAAGAAGATGCACGCACCGTGCACATCTGTTGAGGAACCTGCGCAAAGTTGCTACCAACAGCTTCATCTTCTTCCCCTTCAGCTAACGGCTCGAACTCAGCGAAAACTTCAACGTCACCCGTCAAGTTAGAAAGCGTAAACACATGATGCCTTATTCCGGCTTGAGCTAACGCATTAGAAGTACTACTTGTATTGCTGTCGCTAAAAGTTGTGCCGCCTTCTCTTAGAGTATTAGGCGTGAACTCGGCAGACCTAAGTCCGAAAGTTGTAAATCTAGCCGCTCTGCCTATCGCTGAAATATCAGTCGTCGAAGAAGTGGTTTCAAACCGAGTGCTGTAGCCTATCGGCACACGCGATCCTCCATCGACACTTGCCTCAAGCGACGCAAGTTTATAACCATCATTCAGATATACAAAGAAATCGTGGCTATCGCCATATTTCACACGTAATTTTGAGGGCTCTACCCGACCACCAACACCAGCACTTGCCTGACTGCCAACTGTTACCTTTGCAGAAACCGTTACGTCCACTTCTACATAACTTGGCTTTGTGGGATCATCAGGGTTATCGGGGTTGTCAGGGTCATCAGGATCATCCGGGTCAACCGGCACTTGCCCCTTCTTAGCAAACATTACATCTAGCGTATGGTCAGTTTTAACATTAGTAAATATATATTGACCAGCAGTGGGCGAAAGCGCACTGGCACTGTATGTAGCTTCCGCAGGAGTATCCTTGTCTACAATAATGTAGGAAAGCACATAATCATTATCGGTATCCGGGAAGAACGAGAATGCCATGTTCTCGTTATCTTTCACCTTAATTTTGCCATCGGAATCAACTGGCGGCTGAACCACACCACCCACATTTCCAATAATATTTACAGATATCGAATGAAATATGGGTTCAGGTTGCTCTTGACTTGCTTCCTCAATAAACCTTACGAGCACATTTTGATTGCTGTGCACATCAAACAATTGCAAGTTGTAGTTTTTACTCCATATTAATTGCCCGTTAGTTCCTTTTTCGCCATTAACGTTGTATTCGGCGTAATACTTTGTTGTGTCCGTGTTCTTCGGTTCAAAAGTTAGCGTGGCACTTTGCCCATCTTTCACAGTAAACGATGTTCCAGGCCAAATTATTCCATGCGCATCTTCGGGCGATATTTCATTACCTAAGGTGTCTACAATCTTGGTATCAACGGTCCAAACATTCGTGGTTTCTGCTTCGCGGAAATGCGCCGTTAAGTTCACATAGCCTATTTTGATATTAGCCGCATCATACTTAAATGTATAAACCATGCGCCCATCTAAACCTTCAACTCCCGTTATTTTTGCGCTTTTGTCATCGGCAAAAAACGTCAGCGGACGCACGGTAGAATCGGAATTTGCCGCAGAAACATAGTCCAACACGTAATCTTTAGGCGCGGTAATTGTGTATGTAATATCAGAAATATCGTCTTCGCTTTTAAACTCAGTAGATGAAGGTGTTATGCTGCCCGCACCATCACACACAGCGGTAACAGTAACCTTTTCAGGCTCAACAGGTCCCGGAGGCGTTATCTGTTCTTTTTCGCAACTAACGCGAATTACTTTATCGTCGCCAAGAAGTTCCTTATCAAAATGGAATGTGTTAGTTGTTGCATCAAAACTGGTCGGCTCGGCATCGGGCTTGCCTTGCTCCTGCACCTTAACAGTCAAATTTTTATACCCGGAAGCCAATTCCACCACTAAATCTAACCCTGTATTCGGATCGATATTAGTCAGATATCCAGTACCAACCACGCTTCCATCGCGCTTAGCTACAGCACCTTCATCAGGCATAACCAGCATCACGTTCAGCGATTCAGCAGCTAGCGAAACATAGCGTACTTCCACTCTGTTCGCAATGGCTAAATCGGCAGCATCAATTTTATACACAGCATTCGCTAAACCACCCGTACCCGTGCTTGCATTTACAGCAGTTTTCGACCCGTCATCAGCAACAAGATTCACTTCAATTCTATAATCGGTTTTCGCACTTACATTCAAAGTTAAGTCAGAATCTTTAGCAATATCCCCAATTATTCCAGCCTTAAAATCGACCAGACTTTTGTTGAAAACCTTGGTGCCATCGCCTTTAACATAACTAACATTTATACCCGCCTGATCGGCTGCAAGAGCATCAACCCACACGCTTGAATTAGCTGCATCAAACTTTGCAAACACAGTTATGTCGCCTAAAACATTAGGTATCGAATAATTAAACCCGCCCGCTTCGATTAGCTCATGATGTTCAAGGTCGCGCTTATCGTTAAACGTATAGTAAAGCGAAGTTAAGCGATAATCCGAATATGGACGTGCAGTAATAGTTGCAGGTTTGGCATGTTCAACTTGGGAATTACCGGAAAGGTCGCCATATTCAACATGCGCATAAGTAATGTTGTATTTCGGATAAGTTATCGGTGTACCAAACTTAAAATAAGCATCAACTTGAATATTTTTTGTTATTCCTGTCAGTTTTAGCGAATTGTTAATTACCGCTGGTTCGTAAGGTGCTTCACCCGCAGGCGTAACCACTACTTTTTCCAAAACAGAACCAATCTGCGGAGTGAAATTAATCGTTGCCGATCCTCCGGGCATAACAGCAACTAAAGAACTGCCCGCAACCGTACTATCTTCTATAGCAACCGTTCCTTCGCCAGATTTTACAGCTGCATTAACAGTTATCGGATTTGTTTGCCCTCCAGTATCTACTGGCTTGAAATACGCCGTGATTGTAACTGAGGAAACTCCACTTGATGGCACCGTATAATCAAGATAATTAGATCCGCACGAACGGACTGATGAGGCGCCAGAGCCTTCCGCAACCATCACTTTGTCAAAAACAAAGTTGTCGAATGGCAAGAATACATATCGCACGTTTGTGCCAGCAGCATATTCGTGCGTGCCCATAATATCAATCAGACCACCCACGCCGTCGCTTACAACAGACGTAACGTTTACCTTAGCCCGCGTATCAGGAAATGCCACAGCATACACGCCTTCGCCTAAGCCACTAACACCAGAGCTACCCTCTGTAAGTTCCACGTATTTATTAGATGTACCAGAGCCGGATGCATTGGAATCGGTTTTAACGGGGAAATCTCCGAGAGTTTCAACCGAACCACCCGAGCCACCGCGCGCTATACGCACAACCGTAGCCGTAGTTTCGCCATTAAGCGGAGAGACGGGAATATGAATGGACTCTAGTGGAGCCAAATATGCCGTATGACCTTTATTTTCATTAACCGCAAGCTGGGATGCAAGCGATATGTCATAAGCGCAGTCCAATCGCTTGCCAGCTAAAGCATTTTGCAAAAACGACTGCGTAGAATTGGGTGCCGCCAACAGGTTTTCCGCACCTAAAACAGTATCTCCAACGTGCACTAACCCGCTTACAGAAACGCCGGAATCGTGCTGCAATGTTGCCGATACATAATGAGTATTGCAGTTAACTATTACGGCGCTATCGGATTCAAGCCCAGTAATCGATGCATCGCGCGCAATAATTTTGTATTTGTATTGCGCATCGTTGGCGAAATCTAGGTTTTCGTCAGCCAAGTTCAGAGCAACATCGGCTTTGTCATTAGCAGAATCAGTAGAACCTGCAGAAGAAGTTATGAGCACAACCTTCCATTGGCTTGCATCGTTATAAGCCTGATCGTCTTCAAATGTTCCACTTGGACCCGCTATTTGACGAATCCATTTATACTCGTAATGCGGCTGTGAGGGATTTCCCGAAGTATCTTTCGTTATAGCGGTGCCGTTTGAAAGCTCAGCCTCTATCTCGTATCCACCCATAGCAAGACTTGACGAGCTGCGAATATCTATTGGACCACTAGTTGTAAGCACAACCTTAAACGACGAAGTTACGGCAACATTTATGTTTGTTCCCACTTGTCCACTTGCAGCGCCTGTGCCATTGAATACATCAATATCGCTGCTAACAGCCGAGCCATTTTGCTCTGTTTGCATAGAAGCAGCTTGCACCGAGGAGGCGCGCTCGCCTGTTTCCATATGAGTAATAGCGCCATCGCTTTGCGCCAATGCAGTTACGGGGTTCAAGCTAACCGCCATGCTGACAGCCATAAACACCGCAAGCGCGCTGCGTACCCTGCGCGCAAGTTTCCCATTCCAGCTTCCCATGATTAACTCTTTTCCCTTTACAAATCCTTCGGCAAATCCTTTTCGTTTCAGTGCGAAAAGCGGTACCAAATTGGCGCTGCAAATTAGCACTGCATTTCGCACTTTATGACGCAACTGTTATTTCTATCTTCGCGGCTGCCTGCCCTACTTCTTCTTCAGTTTGCTGGTCGTAGGCATGAAAAGTGGCTGTGCACTCATATACCCCAGCGGACAAATCAACATCTAACGTATCGGCCTGTATGTGATAATTAGGCTCAATCAGATCGGTTTCATATATCTGTTCACCCGTATCGTCGCGGGTAACAACGACGCGCATCAGATAATGATTGCTCGGCACATTTTCAATTCGCAGTTCGCCTTCGCTTGTACCAGATTCAAACTGAACCGTAGACGCAATAGAAATGTTGAACATACCTTCGTCCACAACACGGTCAAGCTCGGCTTGGATTTCTTCTTGCGTCTTGCCTTCAAGCTGCCCCAAATCGCCCTGCCGCTTAGACGGCGTTTGTGCACCGAACAGGTTGAACGCAAGAACGCCAGCAATTATCAGGCAGATAACGGCTATCACTATGGCTATCCAAAACGCAGCACCGCGCTTTTTCTTACCTTGGGAATTGGAGGCCGCAGATTGCGAATTGCTTGATTGCAAGTTTCCGGGCTTTGAATTGCCTAGCCGCGAACCATCAACACCGCCGGAAAGGGATGCCGAGCGAACGGCTCCCTTTCCCATGCCGTAGGAACGCACATGCCCATCTGTGCCTTTTGAAGGAGGCATTTTGCCGTTTGTCGCAGAAGTTGAACTCGCATTATTCTGACGATTTGCGTTAGGCATTTGTGTTATTCCTTAATATCGGTTGCAGCGGTTTACGAATTAATTGCATGCTTGGCTTTATTGCCGCTTTCGCTATTCGCGATTACTTTTCCATTTCCCTACAGACTTGTAGCAGCCACGGTGTAGGTAACTTTGAAAGCATCATCTGTGGTCATTTGAGCCAAGTTAACGTTCTTTAGCTTTGTCCCATTACCAGAAAGCTCAAGACTCAAGATGCTCGGATCATCCTCAGCAGCAGCCCCAGCTACTTTCCAGTTAGTTCCGGGAGTAGCAGGGGCTCCGGAAGCACCAGCAGTCTCAGCTGCACCTGTTTTAAGGTTTACAATTGTATTAGTAACTCCAGTAGCAGCGTTTCCAGCACCGCCAGCAGGAGGAGTTGCGGGAATCTTTAATTCTAGAAATAGATCACCGATATTTCCGACTGCAGCAACTGTGGTAGTGGTATCTGTAGCTAGAAGCTTCCAATCAGTTGACTTAGTTTCAGCTGCAGTTACGCTGTTTACAGAAATAGGAAAACTCGAATAATTTTCCAGACGATAACCAGTCATATTTACCGTACTACCTGCTTTTGTCATATTACCTGCCGAAGGGCATTTCAGTGTGCCACCATTTGTGCCAGCCACAATAGTCATCTCTATAGGCACAGCCACCTTAATCTGGTCAATATTCACCTTAACGTTGATGTCGGTACCAACATTTGGCGTACTTGCATCCATAACGTTTACGGGTGTAGTACCGTTATCAATCATAGAACCGTTATTAGCAATAGTGTCTACTGCGTTTGCAGCAAATGCCGGGACAGCAGTACCCATTGCTAGTGCTGCGGATAGAGCGACTGCTCCAAATGCTTTCTTCGTTGCTTTCATGGCTTTTCCTCCTTATTTGTTTAAGCCATACTGTCCTTGCTTTGGTACAGCTTTCGCTGCACCCACGAAGTTCAATGCCTTCGCTTTTGGCTCTTTGTATAATTTCCCGTTACATAAAGTTTTCGAGCCATATATGTCCAGCGCCTGTTAGCGCATGAAACCTTGTTAATCACCCAAGAACATTGATCGTTACCTTGGCTGCCGCTTGTCCCACTTCCTCATATGTCGTTTCGTCCAATGCCTTAAAAGTGGCTGTTGCGTCGTAACTTCCAGCCTCCAAATCTTTAGTCAGCGTGATGTTTTCTATATATTGATTCGGCTGCAATACCCCGCTTTCGTAGAGCACATCGCCCGTATCGTCATCGGTGATTGTCACCTGCATTAGGTAATGATTTCCCGGCACATTTTCTATGTAAGCTGTGCCTACAGACGTACCTTCTTCAAACTGAATTACCGAAGCAATTGAAATGTTGAACATGCCTTCATCCACGACACGGTCAAGTTCAGCTTGCATTTCCTCTTGGCTCTTGTACGGAGCCTGCCCGTCTTGAGCGTTGGAATCAAACATGCTGGAACCGTTGCAGGCAAACAGCCACACCAACACCCAAATAACGA
The DNA here is from genome assembly GCF_011039055.1 of Adlercreutzia sp. ZJ154. Taxonomy (NCBI): domain Bacteria; kingdom Bacillati; phylum Actinomycetota; class Coriobacteriia; order Eggerthellales; family Eggerthellaceae; genus Adlercreutzia; species Adlercreutzia sp. ZJ154. Next base: position 3,168 of record NZ_JAAKEF010000028.1, on the reverse strand, counting down.
TGGCAAGCACAACAACTCCCAGCACTATTAGGATGGTTCGATTGCCGCCTTTTTGCGCTTGCGCCTTGCTTTTGGCGCTAGCCGCAGTAGGACGTGCGCCAGAAACCTTGGTAGAATCAGAAACGCTATGTCTTGTAGCCGATTGGTCTTGCGCAACAGAAGCGTGATTCAATTCCCGTCCCAAACCCTGACGATTTGTTAAGGCATCTTTGTTGTTGTCGTTCGTCATTTCTTGCATTTCCTAATCGTTGTCGATTGCTCTCGAAGTTGTAGAATTCTTTACGCCTCCATTTAGATGAGGTGCAAATACCGTATTGTTGAGTTGTGCTGCCTACTGAATAATTCGCCAAACACCACCGTAAGACTTGCCAGATCAGGCAGCCTTTACCGGGGCATCAGTAGCATTTGGGAACACCCAAACAGTGCTACTATCATTCCCTTCTGTGTCGGGTAGGGAAATTGTCCATTTGATAGTGGAGAACACGCTTTTCCCAAAGTCGCTTTCCTGTGCACCGGAAGCTTCAAGCGCCTTCATAAGGCTAGCCCAAACATCTTCTTGGAATTGAGCTTGTTCCGCGCCGGTCAAATCGTCACCAATTAGCAGCTCTAGGTCGTCTTTTATGCCCTGCATCGTCACTTTGTTAGCGCTTGCGTCGAATGTTGCGGCGCCGATTTTGCCAGCACTAGTGTTTCGCAAGGTTGTTGGCGTGGCATCATTTACTGCGAACTTGGTTCCATCATATTCAAACTTCAAGTGACTTATTAAGTCGTTTAATTCGTTATCGGTGCGCACGGTTCCGTCTGACTTCGGGAATAAACTTCTAGCAGTTGCAAGCTGACTACTTGTTATAGTCGAATTGGCTTGTAGTTTCACATCCCGAGGCGTGTAGTTGTACACCGAGACACCCTCCGCCTTAGCTTCGCGTGTAGTCAAGTTAATATTCAGCGTCTTGGTTTGGTCAGCCACTGGAACCGCTACATTGTATACAGCGTTCCATTGTGCATAAAGATTAATATTGCGGTCAGTATCGCTTAACCCTGCAACCTTAATAAGTTCCTTGAGTTGCGTGCCCGCAATGGTATCGCCGGGAGCAAACACATTTTTAGCACCATCGGCATTATCAGCCTTACCATCAGCGCGATCAGCCTTCCAGCTAAGCAACGCATAACCGAACGGCTTGTCTGCGTTTGATGTGCCATCACCATTAGCTGTACCATCATTGGTACTTAGAGTTTTTATAGCATGGCTGGCACTGTCATCCACTGTAAGAGTAAACGAATCAAACGGAGTGCCCGAGAAATCTTGCGTTTTATAGAATCCAAGGGTGTAAGTGTTTAGCCCACAACGACCATAAACTGTCATTTCCTTAATAGAAGCATCACCGGTTGACTGGAATCCATCAAATTTAATTTTGTTCAACTTAGTAGCAGCACTATCAGTTCCGTTGTACCAGCCGTCAAAGTAATATCCGGTTTCTGTACTTGGTACCTCAAAGTCAATTTCAGAATTGTCTTTAAGGTTGTCCCAGTAATACACCTTTGTGCTGGCATTATCACCAAATACAGGTAGTGTTAATTTATCTCCCTTATAGTTATTGTCGCGCGCATACGTTAGACGATATTCAATTTGCTTCCAATTAGAAGTAAGCGTTACATCGCCTTCAATTGAATTGATGTTTGCACCTGCAGGCTCTATGACGCTGTAGGAATCAAATACATAATCGTTTGGTTCGTTTGCGCTTGGCTTATTGTTGTTTATATCATTTTCTATATTTGCACCAAAGTCGTACCATGTGGTATTTGTTGGACGAATTTCTTTTGTAGTGGAACTTCCCCAACCACCTTCTGAACCACTTTGAAGCATTACTTTAAAAGCACCTTTGTAGTAAACCTTCAATATTGTTTCGCTAGGGTTATCGGTTAGATTTTCACCATCTGCCTGAACTAGTTTGTTAAGTGAATTGCTTTCATCAAACACATAGTAGTTCGACTTGTTGGCATCCCAGAAGCGTTCAGTTCTATTAGATGTATGAAATTCGAGACTATTAGATATGTCTGCCTTACTAGTTATAGGAGCAACACATATTGTATCTGCTGCCTTGTCGTATCCGCCAGATGCGTTTTTGAAATAGCTCTCTACAGTATATTTACCGCCATCTTCATCGACCAACCATAGAGCATATATTTCTATGTCGCATCCTTCGGTATTAGACACACTTTGACCTGACGTTTTGGCTACTTTTACAAGATCCCAAACGTTCAACGAGTTAGCATTACCATTTCCTGTGGATGTAGATTGCGTGTCCCATCCAGTCTGAGTTCTCCCAGTGTACGTAAATGTAGGTCTGTCCCCTTCAGCTATGGTTGCGTCATATTTAATGCCAGCTGTTGTTACTTCGCCGTTATTGTCTTTTTTGCCGCCATTTCCATTCCAAATAATGTTGTATGTCCAAGGTGTCCATTTAGCATTAAATGTTGCTTTTGTTTTTGATGTCGCGTTATCAGATGCACCAAATAGCTTCTTGAACATATCGACTGTAATAGTTGTATTAACAGTTGCGTCAAAATTGTTTGAAGCGTTAGCACTGTCGGTCCATGCCCACTTATCAAAGCTATATCCAAAATAAGTTGGACCAGCTTGAGCTATCTTTACACTATTGCTTCTAACTTGTGCAATTGTGAACCCAGCACTTGTCTTTGAGCTGTAGCTTGGAGTACTTTCACCCTTAAGTGCACTAGTATTCGCGTTGTATTCCAATGTGTATTGAATGGGTGTCCACTGAGCAGTTAGTGTTACAGTCGCACCAGCAGCTTCGCTAGACGATACGAGATCGCTCATTTTAGTTGGGTTTGCAAAGTTAACAATACTTCCAGTTGAAGATGACTTCCAACCATTAAATGTATACCCAAGGCTTTTTGGAGTTCCCGGATTAGCTACAGAAGCATCATAGGCAATATTGGTTTGATTGCTTGGAAGCCCACTCGCATCTTCAGCAACCCAACCTTCTCCACCATTAAATGTAATGTTATAGGTATTGATCTCCCACACAGGTTTAACAGTACATCCATTTGGAATAGAGACAGCCCCATTCGCTCCGTTTTCTGTATAAGTTTTGCCGTTATATTCCCATGTATATCCTAGAAATGTCCAACCGGGGCGATTGCCTT
>NZ_JAAKEF010000027.1:0-19061 GCF_011039055.1 Adlercreutzia sp. ZJ154 | reverse complement strand
TAGCTTACTTTAATGAACTAGATACATTTGCATCAGTTCGCGGTCTTGATGCAAAACAGATTATTGATGGAGTGTGTAAAGACCCACGCATAGGGGACCACTACAACAACCCCTCATTTGGATATGGCGGATATTGTCTTCCTAAAGACACAAAACAACTTCTTGCAAACTATGAAAGCGTTCCTCAAAACATAATGGGAGCAATAGTAGATGCTAATCGTACCCGTAAAGACTACATTGCCGAAGATATACTTCAAAAAGTAGGCTATACAGAAAACAGCCCATCTTCTATCAGAGTTGGCATATATCGCCTCACTATGAAGTCGGGCTCTGATAACTTCCGTGCAAGCTCAATTCAAGGTGTTATGAAACGTATAAAAGCTAAAGGAGTAGAGGTTGTTGTATATGAACCAACCCTAAACGATAGTGAGTTTTTTGGGAGCAAAATAATAGATGATCTAGATACATTCAAACAAGTAAGCAACATCATAGTAGCCAACCGCATCCACCCAGACATAGCGGATGTATCGCACAAGGTATACACACGCGATCTGTTTGGGAAGGATTAGGGATGAAAATACGTTAAACGATGCACTGATTGCAGTACCGGCACGAAATGAACACCTGATTAAAGAAATAAGAATTGTAAAGTATCCTTTATTTGTGATATATGTGTCAGATATCAAGCCTTTTGCGCATACGAGCCTTCTTTGACTGTTGGCTTCTCTGCTGTTCATAGAGTCGGGGTAAGTCTTAAAACGTGTGGGATAATTCACCAAATTTGATGTCTGATTAGGTAAAACAAAGAAAGTCTAACCTCGATTCTACGCTTGGGGACAAAATAAGGGTATAAAAACAAACCCTCTTTAAGAGCAGCTTTCAAAAAATGACTAATACAGCTAAAACTGAATATATTGATACTTATATGGAGGCGCTTAAGAGTCCATCTCGATATCCTTACTTAGTGACTCTCATCCTCTTTTCTCTTGTCACTTCTTGTAAACAGCGCAATGGGCTTATTGGGTTTTCTCTCATACCTAAGCACCAAAAGACAGCGATGTCTAAAAGTTGCAAAACTCATAAAGCCTCTGCGTATACGAATGATGTCTTTGATCTGTCTGTTAAGACTTTCTGCCACGGCTGTTCTGCTTTCTGAGGCTGCAGACTGCCATAGGGATCTTAAGAGAGCTCTACTCTATTGATACTAAAGCCACGATCTTCTCAAGTGCTTTAAGCTCTATCTCATGTGGAGTGCTTATATCATTGGGAAGCACTCCGTCTACATACAAGCCATCTTCAACCGACGGCAAGACATGTTCGTTATATGCGAGCTTGCTTCTAGTGTTGACACTTCTTGTATTCATAGAAAAAACTCCTTATCTACCGATAACGCAAGTACCAAAAAGGAGAAGTTAGTGTTGGTGACATTTCCTCCTCCTCGCCATATATACGATGCGTCAGACACCCTGCATCTTTGACTATTAAGTTGATAGATATACACCGCATACACATTGATTCTAGTCCGCAGGGAGCTGGCAACGTAAGCCTTCAAGATATGTCGAAGCATGTTCATAAACACAGTTTGAAAGGAGTCGGGAATTTGACTCAAGAGAAGGACACACAAATTGTCAAAACAACAGAAAAATGAGGAAAGCCTATACAGCTAGTTATGTGTTGCCTTCGTCACTTTTTAGGCGAAAAATGGTCAAAACTTCCGACTTTCCACAGTCTACAATGCCAAATTACGCCAATTACGAATCAAAATGGAATTGGAGAACCCTGTTTGCCCAGTGTTCTCCACAATTCAAGCTAGTTATGTGACGCTATGACCATGGAAAGTTGAAAGTTTTGACCATTTTTCTGAAATAAAAAGTATATTCGCAGAAAATTTAGGTTGTGTGCCGATTGTTGGTGTCATGACTGCGTTTGGGAGGTACAGGCTTTAGCCCGTCCGAGCAAACGCGGCATTGCCCAGAACTAATTACATATTACACTATTGGTATCATGCTGCCCTTCCGAGTTTTAAGCAAACCTCTAGTACATTTTTTAGTAGCATTTTGGGCAGATTATTCAAAAGACAGGCACTAACCTGCTAACATAGCGCTAGCGCTATGTTAGCAGGTTAGTGCCTTGGATAAACTTTTATTCTAGAAGAGGGGAATAATGAATTACCGCATTGGTATTCAAGATCTCGTATCAAACGCACTGATAGAGCTTTTTGAAAACAATCAGGTAACAGAGGTCACTTTCGAAGAGATATACGAATACGGAGAAGCCGTAGTGCGAATAATGGCAAAGCGGGACATAACCGCTTATCTTGTTTTGTCCAGAACACAGACAAATGGATTCATGCATGATTGTAGCGATATTCTTGAGGTTGTTGACAACACGGCGTTTAGACTTAAAGCTGATAATGGAATAAAAGATCTCAAGGAGAGATTCAGAAACGATACGCCATTTGATGTTTTAAGAGCATGCATTGATCCCGAATCTCTCAAAGTATTAAATATAAATGCAGCTTAACAAACGAAGAAAACGATACAAAGATCCTGTTTATGGTTATATAAAACTTGATGAAAAGCTTTTTGAGTGCTTTATAGACACCCCGGAATTTCAACGCTTGAGGTATATCAGACAAACGGGCTATATGCCAGTTTATTCATCTGCCACTCATAACAGATTTGTTCATTCAATTGGAGTTTATCATCTTGGCGTATTGGCTTTTGATGCTCTACAGAAGAACGTATCCGACAATAAACTATCTATACCACAAGATTTTGATTGGACTAATTGCAGAGATGTATTCTTAAAAGCTTGTTTGTTGCATGATGTAGGTCATGCTCCTTTTTCACATACTGGCGAAGGTCTATATAGAGAGTCCGCTACTAATATAGATGTTCAGCTTGGCGAGTTAGTTGGAAGCACTACTTTTAAGAAAGACATATCAAGCGTAAAGGCCGCAAATCCGCATGAAACCATAAGCGCTATGGTTGGACTTTTCGTATATGGAGATCATTTAAAAAATGCGGCAGATAAGGAATTCTTCGCAAGATGCATTACTGGTTATTTGTATAGTGCTAAAGGCGAGGAATACGAGATTAAAAACGCCATTATATCTCTTTTAAATTCCCAGACTATAGACGTTGATAAACTCGATTATCTAATTCGAGACTCTTTTGAAACTGGCTTTAAAACTACAGTTATTGATTATGAACGCCTTTTGTCTGGTGTTACCTTATGTAAAAACATGAGCGATAACTATAACGAGGATTCTGAAAAATACGAACTCGCCTACTGTTCTAGTTCTATATCTGTGTTGGAAAATGTTGTGCTTGCAAGGGATTCAGAAAAGCGATGGATTCAAAATCATCCAGTTATCATATACGAAGATATGCTATTGAGGCATGTTCTAAAATCGGTTTCGCATGAGTTTTTTGGAAATGTATCTGAATTATTTTGCTTAAAGTCTTTAACAAAAGAAGGTCATACTGTAAATGAGAAAGTAATTCGCCTTCTATGTGATGATGATATTATCAGTTACGCTAAACAACTTAAAAATGATAAATGCGCTTCATTATTCTTTGATAGAGGGTTAAGGCATAAGCCATTTTGGAAATCCGAAGAAGAATTCAAGGCTCTTCTTAGATCGCGATTTAATGGTCGTGAGCGCGTAGCCCTTATAAGAAGATTTGTTAATCTTGAAAATGTATTAATGGAGATAACAGATTTACCGTTTGTGAATGCTAAAGCAATCGAGCAGCTTAGTAAATACATAGAAGAAAAGAAAGGTGAAGCACTTTTAGCGGGAACCGAAAAATCTCTTTTGGAAAGCAATATAAAAAAGTATGAGACATCGTTGGAGATAGCGAAGAATCTCCTTCAGCTTGCAGAAGATCAGAATGATTGTGAGTTTGCGATTATAGCAACCGATGATTTTAATAGTGGGTTTGCTTCCGGCAGCTTAGAAAATACATTGATTTCAGTTGCTGGCAGAAATAGACCAGTAAAATTAAAAGAGGTATCAAGGCTTTTCGAAGCCGAAAAAAGTGATGATAAATTCTTCTATATTTATTCCAACAAGAAAGAAGAACTGCCAACCGCAAAAATAGTTAACTGGATTTACGATGATGTTAGGTCACTGGATCTATAGATAATAATCATATTCAAAAGGAAAATGTTGGTCTTTCCGAAAATCGGGGTAAGTCTTAAAACGTGTGGGATAAATTTTCTCTCATGTCCAAGTACCAAAAGACAGCGATGTCTAAGAGTTGCAAAACTCATAAAGCCCCGGCATGTGCAGATGATGTCTTTGATCTGTCTGTTAAGGCTTTCTGCCACGGCTGTTCTGCTTTCTGAGGGTGCGGACTGCCATAGGGATCTTAAGAGAGCTCTACTCTCTCTTAAGATCCCTATTGAAAACACGGGAGGGCAAGGATATCTGCCCCTCTACCCTATTGATACTAAAGCCCGTCTCGTTCGCTCAGCTGTAAGGCTTAACGATTCTGGGAAGGGTACAAAACACTACACCATACAAAAGCAGGCAGAAAACGCATGGGTAGACAAGGGATAGCAAAAACCTTGCTAAATACCACATGCCTTAAGACTTACCCTAGCTGACCGTAACTAGTTGCCTTTATACGTATTAATTGATAAAATATACACGTATAAAAGCAAGGAGGTATCATGAATCAGAAATTGACGCTCAGCATAGATAGCGAAGCTGTTCGCACAGGGAAAATGTATGCCTCAAATTCTAAAAAATCACTCTCTAGTATTGTGGAAGACTATTTGCTGCTACTAGGAAGAACTAGTGATTTGACAACGGAAGTGCCTATTTCAAATAAGCTTAAATCTCTTGTTGGTATTGGTGCTGGAAATTATGACGAAAGCGATTATCGTCAGCATCTATATTTGAAAAATAGATAGTTCGCATGATGAAAGTTTTATTAGATACAAATATCGTATTAGATCTACTTCTTGATAGGCAACCATTTGTACTGGATGCAATTCAAATATTTGCCCTTGCAGAAAATAAAACGGTGAAGCTTCTTCTTTCGACGGATGCAATAAGTACCATTTTTTATATCGTGTCAAAAAATAACAGTAAGATAGTCGCTAGAGAAGCAATATCGAAACTATTGGATTATGTGAAGTTGGCTGCATTGGATGAGCAAGCGATAATTCGGGGTATTTCATACGATTTTTCCGATGTGGAAGATGCTTTGGTGGTGGCTGTGGCTGAACGAGAAAAAGTAGACGCTATTGTTACTCGCAATATAAAAGATTTCAAGAATTCATGTATACCTGTTATTACTCCGAAAGAGTTGCTTTCTAGCATAACAGCGACGAAAAATAATTAGAGTAGGCACTCAATAAAACTGTGTTGGTAAATCACTCAAATACATATCCTAAACAGGTAGCTTATAGAAATTGTAAGGTGCCAACAGAGAAATCAAAGGATTTCGGTAGCTTTTAAGCACACTTTTGCAATTTGGCGGAAACTGCACTTGTACTAATGTAGCTAATGGGGGTAAGTCTTAAAACGTGTGGGATAATTCACCAAATTTGATGTCTGAACTGATAAAACAAAGAAAGTATAACCTCGATTCTACGATTGAGGACAAAATGAGGGCACAATAACCTAAGCCCTTCTTAAAGTAGCCTTAAAAAGATGACCAAAAGTCAAAAAGTTGAATATGTTATTAACGGTGTGGGGGAGCCCAGGAACCCATCTCGATGGATCTATTCGCTAGCCTGTAACCTCCTTTCTCTTGTCGCTTCTTGTAAACAGCGCAATAGGTTTGTTGGGTTTTCTCTCATACCTAAGTACCAAAAGACAGCGATGTCTAAGACTTGCAAAACTCATGAAGCCTCTGCATATACGTATGATGCCTTTGATCTGTTGGCTAAGACTTTCTGCTCGCCTTTTATGGCAAGCATAAGCTTAGAGCCTCTGTTCAAGATTCTTTTCTGCTTTTTGCGTTTCAGGTCATCTTCGATTACGTGGACAAGTCTTTTCCTTGTGTCGTCGACTGCTCCTGTTACAGACTTGTTTATGTGAAACTTATCGGCGTAGATGGCAGAGCCGGGAAGAAGCTTTTTGGCAAGGCTGATGTATGCGCCGTTGAGGTCACACGATACGGTTGCTACGCCCTTGTGCTCTCCTTTGGTAAAGCCCCCCAAATACGTTTGGAGCTGCAGAATCGTCGCCTTTAAGCATATTGACAAGTGTCTTTTTGTCGGCGTCGTAGACACAGCAGGTCATGTGGGGCACACCGCGTTTGATAGCCTTTTTGGGAAACGCCTTCACCTCATCTATGCAAAGGTTGTGGGGCAGATGGTGCGGCGAAAACTATGCTAAATCCCACACAAATTAAGACTTACCCGTGCTTATTCTCATTCTTACGCAAAATACGCCATATCAAGAAAACAGTGGCTACTAACAGATTTACTATTTGAGCAATAATTATCGAAAAACTAATACCATTTGCCCCGGCAAGTTCAAACATTGCATTCATAACACAAAAAGCTGCAATGAGTGACGCCACGCTTGAAACTACTGCTCCGGTATTTTCTTCCGTAATAATCAGTAAATCCAAAACAAAATATACAGCTGCGGTTAATCCTGTACATATCAAAAGCGGGGTTACTAAATACATATACTCTGACATATCTTTTTGAAACACAAAATTAAAGGCGACTAAACCAAACCAATGAAAGATTAAAATACAGGCAAGCACTATTACTATAAGCACAATAATAAATTTTAGTACTATCTTTAAAAAAGATAGTCTGTCACTTTTTAACCAGGAAATTGCAAGTGGTCCTATAAGCGGCGTATAGATAAAACTAGCAGCTGCTTGTACTATTACTGTAGGAGCCGCAATTGCAGCATATGACCCCAAGGCTTCATTACCATATTCCATACTAAACATCTGGCGGATGACACTAATTACAGTAGTGCATATAAGAAGCGAGAAGAAACCGGATGTTGATTTTGAAAAAATAACTTTCATTTTTTCTTTACGAAATACAGGTCGTAATTTGTCTAGTTTTGATGTGAGATTCATATCAAAAACAATTAGCACAATTGCGCTTGTTAGTGCCATTAGCAAGATAGATACCGTTAGGCTTTGAAATATTAGCAATCCAACTATGAAAGATATAACTATTAAGATACCTCTAGATATTTGTGATATGCCAATATAATTGAAATGGTCATTTTTCTGATCGACTCCATGCAAAACATCTACAAATGACTCAATTGCTTTAAATAATATATATGCAGCTACTGGCGCATAATCTATCGCATTTACAGTAAATACGGAATATACAGAACAAAAAAGAAGCGCCAGTATAAGAGTAATTATTCTATGTCCTACATAATCAGACGCACTGCATATATTATCAATATCAGCAACCTGAACAGTTCTGACTTTGTAAAGCATAATAGAGGCAAAAATGTTCCCTACTGCCATTGCGACAGCTAAACTACCCGATGCAGCATAATTCGTTGCCAAAGTTACCACTAAAACAGTAGTAAGCCAGTTGCAAAACAAATAGAATAAGGAACCGGCAGTGTTCCAAAGCATATTTTTTTTGAGCGAATGCTGCATAAAGTATATTGTAGATTATGCATTGGCAAATGTCTTTGTTAACGGACATAAGGAATAACGAGTGATTAATAAACAGGATCATACTTTCGCAGTATGCGCATATAAAGAGAGCCCCTATTTGGATGAATGCGTCAAGTCAGTTTTAGAGCAAACTATAAACACTCGCGTAATTATATGTACTTCTACCCCTAATGAGCACATACAAGCTACGGCAAATCAATTCGGAATCCCGTTGTTTGTTAACGAATCAAAGCCCGGAATTGCAAGTGACTGGAATTTCGCTATAAAAACAGCTAATACTGCTCTTGTTACAATTGCTCATCAAGACGATATTTACTGCTGCGACTATGCCGAACATATGATAAATGCCATTGATAATTCACAACGACCGTTATTGTTTTTTACTAATTATGGTGAATTGCGCAACAATAAAAAAGTTGCAGATAATAATTTATTGCGAACCAAAAGACGGCTTTTAAGAAAGCTGGAAAATTCAAATAACGCATTTGATAAAAAAATACGCAAGCGCGCACTTTCGCTAGGATCCGCAATTTGTTGTCCATCGGTAACTCTTGCAGTAGATAATATTTCAAAACCAGTATTTCAAACTAAACTAAAGAGCAATTTGGATTGGGAGGCGTGGTCAAGAATTGCTGAACTCGATGGAGATTTTCTCTATGATCCCGAAATTCTTATGTATCACAGAATTCATGAAGGTTCAGAAACTTCTGCGCTAATTAAAGACAACACTCGCACAGAAGAAGATCTTGAAATGTTAAAGCGTTTTTGGCCTACACCAATAGCGCGAGCAATTAACGTAATCTATTCACGTGGGCAAAATAGCAACAGTTAATATCCTTTTTATTTCAGAAAAATGGTCAAAACTTCCGACTTTCCATGGTCATAGCGCCACATAGTTAACTTGAATTGTGGAGAACACTGGGCAAACAGGGTTCTTCAATTCCATTTTGATTCGTAATTGGCGTAATTTGGCATTATAGACTGTGGAAAGTCGGAAGTTTTGACCATTTTTCGCCTAAAAAGTGACGAAGGCAACACACGGTCTGGTTTGGTCAGAGTTCCATCACAGCGCGCCCTATCCATATGCAATCGACTAAAACAGATACACCTTTCTGCCTATATGCCGCAAAGTGGAAGTTGGGGCACGGTCAATCAATCGGTAACAAATACCTCTGTAAAGATGAACGCTGCGTATAATCCTATAATATGCAGCAATACATAAATATATTTGGGAGAGAGAATTGTCAGAAAGCACTTATATTGCGATAAGTCTAATTTTAGTTGTAGTTTTTTTGGCTATGAATGCCTTTTTTGTAGTTGCAGAATTTGCATTAGTGCGCGTGCGCAAATCGCAGTTAGAACTGGCAGCCGCCGACGGCAAAAGCGGTGCCACAAACGCTTTAACCATAGCCAATAATGTTAATGCCTATTTGTCAGCCTGCCAACTTGGCATAACGTTGGCATCCCTTGCGCTTGGCTGGCTGGGCGAACCCGCTTTTTCGGAACTTATACGACCGCTGTTTGAATTATTCGGCGCACCTGAAGCCGTTATAACTATTTGCGCCGTGGCTATAGGTTATTTCATTATGACTACCCTGCATGTAGTTGTTGGCGAACTTATTCCGAAGTCTCTTGCCATCTTTTCAACAGAACGCTACGCGCTGGCAACAGCTACACCGCTTATGTGGTTCTATCGCATAACCTATCCGATTATGTGGCTTTTCAACACCATAACAAACGGTGTTGTGCGCCTACTTGGACACGATCCTGCAAATGAACACGAAGTATACACTGGCGACGAAATTAAAATTTTGGTTGATGAGTCTACAGAAAGCGGTCTTATCGCCGCAGAGCAAAACGAATTTGTGGACAACGTGCTAGATTTAGGCGACAAAGATGCCGAAGCCATAATGACTCCACGCACCGATGTGGTGTTTCTCGACATAGACGATTCGCTGGAAGACAACGAGGCAGTAATTCGCCAATACAGCTATTCGCGCTACCCCGTATGCCGTGGCAATAAAGACCACATTGTAGGCTTTGTACACATAAAAGACTTATACAGTTTGGCACCTAACACGCCTATGAGCGAATGGAAAATTCGCGAAATGCCGGCTGTGCCCGAAACTGTGTCTATTGCTCGCCTTATAGACACGCTACAAGAAGGACGCACGGAAATTTGCTTGGTGGTAGATGAGCACGGCGGAACCGCTGGCATAGTAACGCTGTCCGATGTTATGGAGCAAATAGTTGGTCGCATAGACGACGAGTATCGCCACGACTGCGAAGACATTATGAAGCTAAACGACGGCACGCTAGTTATTGACGGTGGCATGTCGATAGATCAGCTTGAAGACATAATATGCTTTGAGCCGCCCGAAGCCGATGATGTGGAAACTCTAGGTGGACTAATAGCCAACATGCTAGATCGCATTCCCGAAGAAGGCGACAAAATTGTGCTAGAGCACGAAACAGCCACAGAATCTATCGTAGTGCCATTAACTGTACAGACAATGGATCGCTTCCGTGTAGATAAAGTGGAAGCAAAAATAGAGCGCACTGAAAAATCGAGCGATTAATCTTAATAGGCTAATCGCTCGATAAGTAACAAAATTTCCTAGCAACGTTTGACGCAAAGACGCAAACTGCGCAACCTGCCTAAATTCCGAGCGCTTTCTTCAAATTGCTTACGCGACGACGGCTAACGGGAATTTTCTCGTCAACACCATTCAGCATAAGCAGCAGCGTGCCACCGGAAACCGACTCAATTTCTTCCACCATGGCTAGGTTAACCAAATAGCCCCTGTGTACACGGAAGAACCCATGACCATCTAGCCGCTTTTCAAGCTGCGCCAAACTTACCGTGCTGAAGTAGCGGTCTGTGTCGGTCTGTAAATACGCATAATCGTCACGCGCCATAACGAAACGAATCTTGTCGATACCGATAAGAATTTTCTTGCCGCCCTTTTCGACCGGAATGCGTTCGCTCTTTTGCGCCTGTACATGCAGCGCAACCTGCTCACGAACACGAGCTATAGCCTGCGCTAAACGCTCGGTTTCAACCGGCTTCACCAGATAATCGATAGCATGCACTTGGAATGCATCAAGTGCATGTTCACTGTAAGCAGTAACAAACACAACTGCTGGGGGGAACTTTAAATGCTTGAGAGCTTCCGCCAACTGAAGACCTGTAGCCTCAGGCATGTTTACATCAAGAAACATGACATCACATGGATACTCTTTTAGCTTTTCTATAGCCTCACGCACACCAGCCGCTTCGGCAACTACTTCTACACCGCCTACTTCCTCAAGTAAAAAATTAAGTTCAGAACGCGCAGGCGCTTCGTCATCTACGATGATTGCTTTCAACACTTGGTTACTCCCACTAACGTCTTTCGTTTTGACAGTTACACTATTATAATGCACAAACAGACCGTTCACCGAGAAAACGTGACACTTTTACGCTATACTCGATAAGTGTTCAGCCTACAAGGCTGATTCTTATTTGTTGGGCCCGGGTGGCGGAATGGCAGACGCGGAGGTCTCAAAAACCTCTACCTTCGGGTGTGTGGGTTCGACTCCCACCCCGGGCACCATTTTCTCAACCGTAATCAAACATTTCACTGCTCTTCACTAGGTAAAACCGACCGGACGTATTCTTCCATCGAATAGCGCGTTATGTCGCTTCTGTTGATAATGCCAACTATGTGCCCGTCTTCTAAAACCGGCACTTTTTTCAAATGATTTTGAGACAACACGCGACAAACTTCTTCAAGGTCGGCATGCACATTCACGCTTATAGATTCGCGCACGCCCACGGCACTAACCGGCAACTGCATCACTTTTTGCAGTTTGTCGCTGTATGTAGACTCGTCGGTTGCCGACATTGCTATCAGCACAATTGGATCGATATAGCTGCCGCTGCGCCGCGAAAGCTGTTTGAGTATGTCGCCATCGGATATAAACCCTGCTGCCTGACCGTTTTCGTCAATGATTGGGCACGCGCTTATCCCCTTGTCTATAAACAGCTGCACAGCCTGCTGCACGGTGGCATTAGACGGAAGTGTGAACACATCGCGCTTCATTAGGTCGCGCAAAACTGCCGTGCCCTTTTGAGAAGTCGCCGCCTTTTCCTCGTCTTCAACACCGACCGGAGCAGTTTCGCCGGGCTTCCCTTTTACAAAAATTACAGTAAGTACAAGCCCTATAAGCACAAGCAATGCGCACGCCATAAAAGCAATGTTGATGCCATACATGTTAGCTTGCGTACTGCCAACCGCAGATTGCGAAGCATTAGTAACCATTGCCGATACAGAAATTACCATTGCGGTACCGATAGAGCCAGCCACTTGGCGCAAAGTGTTATTCACACTTGTACCATGATTTATATACCTAGTGTCTAGCGCATTCATTCCCCATGTAGTTATGGGCATGTTCACTAGCGCCATACTTACCATGCGAACCATATATAGCAATGTTATGTAAACAAGGCTGCTCTCAAGCGTAAGCAACCCAAAGCCTACAGTGGTTATAAACAGCAGCACCATTCCCACAATGCCCAACATGCGTGGTCCGTGTTTGTCGAACAGCTTTCCCGCAACGGGATTCATTATTCCCATTAGAATAGCGCCCGGCATTAACACCAACCCAGACATAGTGGCTGAATATCCCATAAGCGTTTGCACATAAATTGGCATCAGAATGCCCGCAGCCAAAAGCGAACCTTGCACCAACATTCCAATTATGGTTGCTATAAGAAACTTCCGATTAGCCAATACTTTTACACGCAGCATAGGTACATCAAGCTTCGTCTGCCGAACGAAGAACCACACTACACATATTATTCCCACCGCAGTTATAGCAACCGATATGGCGTTTAGCCCGCTGGAGCCAAATACGCTGAAGCCATATAACAGACCGCCAAAGCCCGCCGTAGAAAGAATAAGCGACAAAGGATCAAGCGCAGAATCGCCTTTATTGGCAGGCGGACGACCCTCCATAAGGAAAATTGACGCTACTATTACCAGCATCACCAAAACCAATATGCCGACAAACATAATGTGCCAATCGGCTATATCGATTACAATGCCGGCAACTGTTGGACCAATGGCTGGGGCAAACGCAATAACCAATCCGAATATGCCCATAGCGCTGCCGCGGCGCTCTATGGGAAACGTAACTAGCAGCACCGTCATAGATAGCGGCATTAGAATGCCCGCGCCTGCAGCTTGTACCAAGCGCCCGCCCAACAGCACTGGAAAGTTCGGTGCCCAGCCACACAGCGCCGTTCCAACAGCAAACACAATCATAGAAAAGAGGAACAGCCGCCGTGTCGAAAAACGATCTTGCAAATAAGCCGTTATTGGAATCATTATGGCATTCACAAGCGTAAAGCCTGTAGTTAGCCACTGACCCGTAGGAGCATCTATTCCCATCTCTGTCATTATTGAAGGTAGTGCTGGCGTAATAAGCGTCTGATTAAGCACTGTTACGAACGTGCCCACAACAAGCGCTATAAGCATGAACCATTGTTTTCTTGTAAGACCCATCTTTATTCACCTCTTGCATACTTATTATAGACGCAAGACGATACTGTTAACCTCCACTTGGCTAAGCACCGATCGATTAAGCGTGCAACCCAAGCCGTATTCAAAACCATCGCCATTCAACAGCACTAGCCCGCGCGTGGCGGCGTAAGGCGGCGTGGTTATATCGCATGTTAAATAGCGAGAGGTTGAGCCAATATCTCCCGGAATTACCATATCGGGCAGCGTCTCAAAAGCAGCGCTAACACGGCGCATTATGCCGGTGTCGTGCATGCCGCCCATCCAAACCACGCACCCTTTAGATTTGGCATGCGCTATAAATGCCAACGCCGGCGTTATGCCACCAAATTTTGCCACTTTTATAGCGATGCATCGAATGTCGGGGAATTGCAAGATGCGATTCGCCTGTTTTGCATCGGAATAAGCTTCGTCAACGCAAAGAGGCGTATCCAACTTTGACTGCATAAATGCTAAATTCGCTAAATGATCGCGCCTTAGCTTCGTGGAAGCACCACTAACATCGAATGGCTCTTCTATCCAGCCGATATTCAGGCTATCCAACTGGTGCAGCTCTTTCACTTGATCGTTGCGAAAGCTACGATTTGCATCTAGCGTTATAAGCATATCGGGAAATGCCCGCCGTACAGCATGCACTGATGCCAGCCCGCCATTAGGCGATATCTTTATTTTAAGGCGCTTGTAACCTGCACGCACCGCCTGTGTAGCGTTCTGCATAACAACTGGAGTAGGCGCAGTTTCTATAACCGCGCCTGCGCTTACCATAACCTGCGATCCTTGCACCTCGGCAACGCGCGGAAAACTTGACAGTTGCGCTAGCGTGCCAAAACTTTCCCATATACGGGCGTATTCCTTATTAATAAGCTGCCACAAAGGCTGCTTTGTTACATGCCCATACAAATCCCACATTGCGTTTTCTAGTGCGTTTAGCGCCATAGGCGCGTTGCGCGCGCCGGGCAAAGCCGCCATAGCTGCATACGCTTCGCGCGGGTGGCTGAATGTATTTTCCAGTAAACATGGCGCCAAAACATCTCTGATAGCCTTCGTATCTTCAGCAAGCGATTTGCGCCCCACCCATTCCACGGCAAGCGACGGACATTCCCCTAAGCCACGCCTACCGCAGCTATCCACCACTTCTATAATTACGGCTTCGCGAAAACGGTGGCGCGATATGGGCTGCGTCATTTCTATGCGCACGTGGTGCATATGAATTTCGCACACCTGCAATCTGGAATTAAACGCAGCTTCGGCAGCCTGCCTGTCTATTCGCCCGTCCGATTTGCGCGGCATGTTATGCACTATCAGCATTTCTTGCGGAATGCTTTGCGGGGAAAGCCAAGGAGACATTGTGTTTCGTATAAAATCGAGCGAACAGCTATTGTCGGGGCATTCCACAACCGCAACTGGCACATAATCGGCGCCTTGCGCCTCTACGGCAAACACATGCGCAGCTGTTACGCCCGGAACATGCAACAGCACTTCGGCAATTTCAGCCGGATATATGCTGGCACCACCGTTCATAAATATGCTCATGCTGCGATTTTTCACATAAATGCAACCTTCAGAAAAAGCAGCTATATCGCCCGTTATGAAATACCTATCTGCAGTAAAAGCGGTGTTTGCGCCTATGTAACCATTGAAAACGCCATGACCACGCACCGCAAGGCTGCCAAAACCTGTAGGCTGCTCGTCTATTATGCGAACGTCGTAGCCATCAAGCAGCCGCAGCGCCCCGCGAAAATCTGATGTAGCGCAGGCGCAAGCAATAGATCCAGCTGTTTCCGCCATGCCGTAACTAACGAATATGCGTGCATTTACTTCACAACTGCGCTCTAGCGTATGCGGGTTAACTGTCCGATTTGCCAACAGCACGCATCGGTATGCAGACAGACGGCTTTTCACCGAAGAATCTAATTCCAAGCGCCATTCTTCAACTGTGAGTAAATCTTGAAGCATTTGATCGTATACGCAAATGTGCGTAGCGCCGCTTGTATGAACATCGTAGAGTATCTGCTCTGGGTCGAAATGCGCATAAATTCGCAGAGGGCACATGCTGTACACCGCGCGCACTAAGGTCTGGAAGCCGTCAATGTTATACATTGGAGTGCAAAGCTGCCATAACTGAGCGCCGCCACCTATTGCAGTTAAAGAGCCCTGTGTTGCCCTGTCTTGCCATGCCGCCATATCGTTTTCAAGCGCACGACTTAGCGCCCGAGACGCAGCAGCCAGCTTCACCCACGAAAGCATCACTAATTTTGCCCGACTTTTTACACCAGCTGTAACTATTATGCCTTCACGAGTATTGCCGCTAAACAGATGCGCAGCACGCTCTGCAAAATGCACCGTATCGTGCACGAGGTCTTGCCTCGCACCCATAATGGCGCGTTCTCGGCGCAAGTTGCCAACAATGCTAGCTATTACGTCGCATTCGTCAGCAAAAGCCTGCCGAGCACGCCCTACAAGCTGTCTGGCGCGCTCTGTGTCTATTTGGCACGCTACGCGCAAGCCGCCTCGCTGTGCTTCCATAATGCGGCTTAGTTTTTCGCTAGAAGAAGCTTGATGGTTAAGGGGCATTAGCGTAAAGCCGCCATAGGCGCACGCCAGCGCAAAAAAGACGAATTCGGGGCTATTGGGCAAATCGACCGCCACAACTTCGCCCGCGCGCACGCCTAAATACTGCAAACGCCTAGCCAGCGCTGCCGCCACTAAGCGCGTAAAGCGATATGTGAATGCCGTTTCGACATTCTCTTCGTCTATGAATGTGAAGAAAACGCTTTCAGGATTAATGCGAACGCTGCTTTCAAAAACATCTATCATCTAGCAGCTGCACCGCGCTTCTTAATTGAAACGCACCTAGCAACGCTCTTTTTAGCGGACGCGCCGCTTTGCGCTTCTAAGCTATTTGAGCAACCACCGCGCATTAGCCACCTTGCAGCTGAACTGGCTATTAGGAAAACCGCTACTATAAATATGCGAATTTGAAAAAAGCTGCGGGCCTAGAATGTTTGATACGGTGTTTGCCCGCGACCTTTTCTATAGTAACAATACATGCAAAGATTTTGAACGAGAATATACATTATCTTGTGATTTTTTCTGCGAGAACCACTACATACACTAAAGATGCCGCGAAGGAGGTCGCGACATCTTTCAATTAAACAAAGCAAGGAGGAAAAGCTTTTATGTAAAGGGAGCGTGATGCGCATGAACCCAAGGGCGTGGGTGTATGTGCCATACTGCGCATCACGCTGGTGCTGGGAAACACCATTTGGAATAGTACGCGCTAATCCTTAAAAGTTCCTTAAACAATACATAAGCTTTAAGGAACTTTTAAGGTTTCTGAACTGTGTGCGGTATAGAATTAACAAAACACTGAAAGCAGGTATTATGCACGTTTTAATTGTTGAAGACGACGAATCGCTGGCCGCAGCGCTTGAGAAGATACTGAAAGATAACGGCTACGACGTAGACAAAGTGCACGATGGAGAATCGGGGCTTAACTATGCGCTAGCAGGCGGCTACGACGTAGTTATACTTGACGTTATGTTGCCGAAAATGGACGGCTTTACCGTAACGTCTGAATTGCGCCGTCAGCAGATAAACACGCCTATTATTTTGCTTACCGCCCGCGATTCTACTGCCGATAAAATAGCAGGACTCGATTCCGGCGCAGACGATTACATGACCAAGCCTTTCAGTCCGGCTGAACTTATGGCGCACCTTCGCGCACTTACCCGCAGGCAGGGCGAAGTGCAATTTGAGCTTCTGAACTGCGGTGATTTGCAGCTTTCGCTGGAAAGTTACGACTTGTCGTGCCGCGGAAAATCCATCCGACTTAGCTTCAAAGAATTTAGCATTTTGAAAATACTTATGAGCAGCCCGGGCGCTGTCATTTCAAAAGACACGCTAATAGATAAAGCATGGGGCGTTACTTCTAGCGCTGGCGACAACAATGTTGAGGCATATATATCGTTTTTGCGGAAGAAAATTGCACATGTGGGCTCGCAATGCAAAATTGAAACTATTCGCAAAGCCGGCTATCGCTTTGTGGTGGCACCCGTTGAAGGTGCCAATGTCGATATGGCATAGCTTATGCTTAAACGGCTACGTCTTCGCTTCATATTTTTGAACATGGTGCTTGCCGCCGTGGTGCTTACGGCGGCGTTTGGTGCTATTTGCTATATCGACTACCAGTCGCGCGTGCACGATTTATACGAAGAGCTCACATTCACGCTGAATCAGGCGCAAAGCCCTACAGCCAGTCAGATTGAGCAGCTGTTTCCGCTGCGCAAAAGCGGGTCGGACGCTAACGGTGCAGATGCGATTGCAGCCGCAGATGAAAATTTAGCAGACACAGCGAACGCGGAAAATGCAGCTTCCGGCGAAGCGGCGAACGCAAATTCTGCAGAAACGCAGCCGGAAAATCAAACAGAAGCTGCGCAGGTGCCTGATGCCCAACAACAAGAGCCCGCGCCTGAATCTACGTCTGCATCTGCAGCCTCATCTGCAGCCGGAAGCGCTCAAGATCAGCAAACCCAGCAAAATCAGCAAAATCAGCCCAACACAACTATTGGCGAAAATTCTCAATCGCAAATATCAATGCCCGAAATAGGCACGCGCGACGAAATGATAATTCCTATAGCTGTGTACCTAGTGAAATCAGACGGCGTATATACAGCCCTCGGAGATTACGCCAGCGCATCAATTTCGCATTCGCTGCTTCTACAAGCTAACGCCGAGGCATTAGCTTATCCGGAAAATAGCGGTCTTTTAGAAGATGTGGGTCTTTATTTCGAGCGCCGCGAAACATCGAACGGCAC
Source organism: Adlercreutzia sp. ZJ154 (assembly GCF_011039055.1). Taxonomy (NCBI): domain Bacteria; kingdom Bacillati; phylum Actinomycetota; class Coriobacteriia; order Eggerthellales; family Eggerthellaceae; genus Adlercreutzia; species Adlercreutzia sp. ZJ154. The sequence continues at coordinate 1,043 of NZ_JAAKEF010000027.1, read as the reverse complement.
GCTTATCGCATACGCCGACGAAAGCAACGTAGACACGTGGAAATCGCTTGCATGGACGCTTGTGGGTGTGGGCATAGCTGTTTTGCTGGCGTTTCTAGTAATAAATATTTTCTTTTCGTGGTGGGCGCTGCGCCCGGCGCAAAAAGCATGGGATCAGCAGACGCAATTTGTGGCAGACGCATCGCATGAATTAAAAACGCCCCTTACGGTCATTTTGGCGAATATGGCTATTGTGAAATCGCAGCCAGATGCCACGGCAGCGGAACAGTCGCAATGGATAGAAAGCACGCAAACCGAAGCGAAACGCATGCAGCAGCTGGTGAACGACATGCTAGATTTAGCACGCCCAGAAAATGCCACGCGCGCCGAAATGCCTCATGTTCCTACCGATTTAACCGATTTGGTAGAAACCGAAGTACTGCAATTTGAATCTGTTGCGTTTGAACGCGGTGTTGTTTTGGAAAGCGAACTTACACCCAATACGCATGTGCTGGGCAACCCGGCAAGACTACAGCGCATGGTGTCTACGCTTATAGATAACGCATGTAAATACGCCAACGAAAACGGCAGCGTGAATGTAACCCTTTCTACTGCACGCGGTAAAGATGCAAAACTAACAGTTCGCAACACCGGAGCACCTATCCCTAGCGAAGATTTGCCCCACGTATTTGATCGCTTCTATCGTGCCGACAAAGCCCGCACGTCGGGCAAAGGCGGTTACGGGCTGGGGCTTGCCATAGCGCAAGAAATTGCACACGAACACGGCGGCGATATCACAGTAGAAAGCTCTGAGGGCAGCAGCGGCACCGCTTTCATCGTAAAACTGCCGTTGGTAGACTAAATTTTCTGCGAATATCCTTTTTATTTCAGAAAAATGGTCAAAACTTCCAGCTTTCCATGGTCATAGCGCCACATGGCTAACTTGAATTGTGGAGAACACTGGGCAAACAGGGTTCTTCAATTCCATTTTGATTCGTAATTGACGTAATTTGGCATTATAGACTGTGGAAAGTCGGAAGTTTTGACCATTTTTCGCCTAAAAA
>NZ_JAAKEF010000026.1:0-24294 GCF_011039055.1 Adlercreutzia sp. ZJ154 | reverse complement strand
GGGGGGGGGTTCTATGAATTTAGCTCTACAGAGCTAGACCCCCAAAATTCAAAAAATTTCCCAACAACTGCAACTAATACAAACAAAGATATAAGTGAAAATACGTCCGCAGCCTCTAGTGCTGCAGATGCAGGCATTGCTAACCCATATATTGGTGAATATTACTCTGAAGCTGAAAAGGCGCTCGGAGTAACACAAATCACAATTCCTGATACGGTTGAACAAATTGACCTAGCTTTCTTCCAAATGCTGCCAAACCTTACATCCATTGATGTAGCAGCAAACAATACACACTACTCAAGCTACAACGGAGCGCTGCTAGATGCAGCCAAAACTAGCCTCCTCCTCATCCCAGAGGGCATGGAGGGCACCGCTGTGCTCCCTGACACACTGGCCGCTGTCCCTGCTTGTGTCTTTTCCCGATGCACCAAGCTTATGGCCATTTCTGTTGCAAATACAGGGAGCGCAGCTTCTAGTGCCTATGCCGCCCAAGATGGAATCTTATATACAAATGATCTATCCTCACTCATAGCTGCTCCTGCTGGCATTGGTGCTAGCGTGGCTTTGGCTTCTGAGTGCACCGCCATATCGCAGGGTGCGTTTTGGGGAAATGATAGCCTGCGCACAATCGTTAGCACGGGTGAAGTTGCCAGCATAGCGGTTGCTAATTCCGAAAGCGAAGCCGAGCAAGCAAATGCGGAAACCGCGGAAGGTGCGGAAGGTGTGGAAGCTGTAGAAGTGGTGGAAGCTGCGGAAGGCGGCGCGGCATCTAGCGATGCGCAAACCACCACGCCAATACCCGCGTTCAGCGGCGAAACTGTTGCCAACGCAACAGTTGTTACCAGCAATACTGCCGCATGGGAAGCGGCTGGATTTACCCATTTCGTAACTCCGGCGCAGCCGGGCGATGTGGCAGCGTCTGCAAAAAGTGAATCGGGCTTTGCTTACACGCTGTTGCCCGACTACACCTTGGCAGTCAGCTGGGCAACTGGCAACGACAACGGCGAAGGCGAGGGCAACGGCGAAGGCGAAGGCAACGGCGAAGGCGAAGGCAACGGCGAAGCTGCCGACAACGGTGAAGCCAACAGCGCCAACGCCAACAGCGAACCGCCCGCAGAACTAACAATCCCAGAAGCCGGCGCAATTAACGGCGTGGAATACAAGGTATCGACCATCGCGCCAGCCGGTTTCGCTAACTTGCAAGCGCCGCAAATTGTCAACATCCCGGCAAGCGTAACAACAATTGGCGAAGGCGCATTCGAAAACTGCACAAATCTTAAAGCCGCGCATCTGCCCGAAACCGTGGAAACCGTCGGCAACCGCGCATTTGCAAACACGGCGCTTACCACGTTCATTGTGCCGCAAGCCGCCGCGCAAATTGGCAGCGAAGTATTCGCCGGACTAGACAACCTAACAATTGCCGACCGCTTCGCCACCGCCAACGTGTCGCCCACCGCGCTTCTTGGCGCCACGCACACAAGCGTGTATGTGCCCTACAACGCGCAAGGCGTATACAGCTGGCAGGCGGGCTTGCCAACCACGGGCAATCGCCTTATGCCCTACGGCGTGAAAGCTGCCGAAAATTTGAACGACCTGAAGGTGGGGCAAACCGTCAGCCTGCTAGACGACAACGGCTACATATATGCGCCGGGCGCTGTGCAGCCAATATGCAGCTACAAAGCCAAATATATCAGCTTAGATATTGACGCAGGCACCGTAACGGCAAAGCAAACCGGCGCCGGCAACTTCAGCATAAGCCTTGTACTGGCGCTTGACGTGCCCACGCTAGACGGCACCACGCATATAGAAATACCTCTCAATTAAATAGACAACACCCGGGGATTTTAGATTTAGGTCTAGGCACACGCGTGCCCGATTTGGAAAAGGAAGAAGGGAAATGAAGAAGACAAGCATCTTAAAACGTGCGACATCTATCGCATGTGCCGCCGCCATGGCGCTTACCATGACGCCGTTTGCTGCCGGCGCATTTGGGAGCGACCAATCAAAAGCGTATGCAGCAAATGACCCTGTGCCGCAGGTGGGCGCGAATGTGTGCATGACAGTGCCTCTATTTGTTACGTTTGGTGGCGAAGAAGGTTACGACGTTTCTAATCCGGCTTCAAGTATTACGTCAGATTTCAGCTTGGTGAATAGCGGCAAGACTAATGCCTATGTGTCTCAAATTGTAAGTAAAGATTTAGGCGCTACAAAGCTGTTCTACAAAATGAATGGCACGGAAGGCAAGCCTGCAGTGGGTGCGGAAGACCCGCTGTTTAGTTTGTATGAAAAAGATGACCCATCTCAAAAGATAAACTTTGGACCCGGAGACGAAACAGAAAATGGTAAGACTTTCACTAAAGGTAGCGGTGTTCTAATAGGCACTGATGAAAACACTTCAACTACCTGTACATTTAGGCTGAATTTGACAAATGCTAATGAAGTTGAGAATGCTTGTTTTGCTGTAAATACTGATAATTTGGTTGATGCGGGAACTGCGGCAACTGGCGATAAACGAAATTACGACACAGTTAATAAATTAGCTCAGTTGAAGATAACTATAAAAGGAACAAAATTCTCAGTTGATTTTGCTCGTGAAAGCGACTGGGTTAGCGGTTCTTTCACTGGTAAAACTGAGACACAGCTTCAAACCGAAAAAGTACCAATTTATTTAATCGATAATGAATTGGGCGAAATTTACAGTATTGCCGATATATGGAAGCAGCGCGATCATATTCAGCGTAATGGTGAGGATTCGTTCTATACAAAACTTTATCGTGAATTTGCCCTAGATCCTAGTAAATATATCTGCAAGATGCAATTTGGTACAGAAGCAAATTATGAACCTATTGTAGTTGCGGATGCTTATGTAGATAGATTTTATAACCCACAATACATTAATTGTGAGCAAGGAAAAGACAGTATTGTATTTCATTTTAGGAATGGTATTGGAAAAACAACTGCCTCATTAGCTAATTCGTCTCCTTATGGAGACGGGAAACACTTTATAACTGGTAGGGATTTTAAAAGTGGTAGTTGGTACGGTATTCAGAATCCGCGAACCAATGAACCTAACGCCATACTTAGTTATCTGGGCACTATTAGTAAGAAAATAAGCGATGGAGGATATTTATCAGATAAATTAGTCAATTATATATTGAATCATCCGAGTTCGGCATTGTGTCACGATGGAGGCGGTGGGACATTTTTACAAGATGGTCTGATGCTGCCTAATAGCGGCAATACGGGTATTACATATTATGATACCCCTAATCTTAATGGTTTGTGGACTAGATTTTATCTTAAGGCTTATAACGGAATCTATGACTATCGTTATTATAGCGACCAAGACATATCAAAACGGGCTTCAGTTGGGGGATTTGGATCGGGAGAGCAAGCACAAAACCAACCCGTTAGTGTGCATACAGGTAGTTATGGAACTAGCGGAGGTGAATTCTTTATGACAACGAGTGGTAACTATAACATGACCGGATCATATAATACAGAGCGTGCTGTCCGTCCATTCTTCGTTTTGTAACAACCGAATAGGGTTCGGTGGGGTGTAAAACTGCACTGTAGCGCCAAAATTTGGGCAAATTTTCCCGAACCCTATTCATCAATTTCACAAGCACTATTACTAGCCACTAACGCTGTGGCTTGGATACTTATACGTAAAGGGGTTTTGTAATGGCAGGTTTAGCTGGTTTAGCTGACAGATGCAGATTGCTGCGGCAAAAAATGTCCGGCGACCTGCCGGCAGCGCTTGCTTGCGTGCTGATTGTGGCGCTGGTGCTGGGGCTTTGTCCGGGTAGTGTTTTTACGCAGCGTGCGCATGCCGAAACTTATAGCTATACGATTACAGACGATGAGGAACCCGGCTTCATGCCTTACGTCGATGCGACACTTACGCTTGGCATTAAGCTGACGAATAGTGCTGCTGCGGTAGATGGCGTAACGGGTAATACCACTGTTTCGTCTGGCGACACCGAAGTAACTTCCAACATGTGGCTCGGCATTAAAATTACGAACAGCGCGGCTGTGGTGGACGGTGTTTCTGGCAACACGACTGTTTCGTCTGGCGACACCGAAGTAACTTCAAACATGTGGCTGGGCATCAAGATTACGAACAGTTCGCCGAACCCTGACGAGTCGGGCAGCTCTACAGTTTCGTCTTCCGACAGCGAGGTAATTGCCGAAACCACACTTGGTATAAAAATTACGAACAATGCGCATGCTACTTTTATAGATTACGACTTAGTGGGCGACGATGCGCTGCTGTACCAGAGCGCTCACAATCAAATTGTTTACACGAAAGATGGCAGCGACAACACTGTTAATTGGAGTGGTAAAGCTGGCGACGGTGTGCAAGATGCGGTACTAGGCGATGTAACTACTGGTGCCACTATTATTGTGCCCGATGCTCCGGAGTGTATGGGTTACGACTTCGATGGTTGGGCGCTGCGCATTAATGGCACGCTTGTAACCGAGGGCGAAGGCGCTAGTGTTGCGGCTAAGCTGTATCAGCCGCGGCAAACTTTCCAAGTTCGCTATGCTGACAATTATCAGTTTGTAGCCAAGTGGAGCCCAGTTGCGCAGAACTACACGGTCAATGTTTATTTGCAAAACGCAAACGATGACGGCTATACGCTGGATACAGATATGTCTGCTGCACTTGCAGGCACGGCGCTAACCGACGCTGACATAACGGTAACTGCGCCCGAAGCGCCCGAGGGTTTTGTGCTAAAAAGCTCTGGCAATGTGTTATCTAGCTGGATGAAGCGCGAAGGCGGCGCAAACGATACGCTGTGCGTTTACTTCGATCGTTTAACTTATTCAATTAGTTTCGTGAAGCCTACGGGTGAAGGTGTACCAGAAGACAGTGCTATTACTGGATGGCCTACCGATGAGACAAGCGTGCGTTATGGGCAAACATACGAATTGCCCGCGAAACCCACAGCTGACAACTATAGCTTCGAGTGGGTTGTAACCTCGCCTGAAGGTCTAGCAATCACAAACGGTGCCATAACAATGCCGAACCAAAACGTTGTTATAAGTGGTACATGGACAGAAATTCTTACAACGAAGTGGCTGCTTGTGAAGTACGCATCAGCCACGCCAAAAGACCATGCGCTTGTTGATAAAGCTAGTAGTTTGACTGCGGTTAGCAGCTTCGACGACGCAAGTGTAAAGGTAAGCAACGGTGCACCTTTCCGCAAAACCGGCGCTGATGCAGGTATATATCAGTGGGTTGACCTAGGTAAGAAGGGCGACTACTCCGACGCTGCCGAGCCTACGCTTCCCACAGTGGATAGCATGTATGGGGTGGACGGGTATGTGAAACTAACCGACAGCTGGTATGTGCCCATAATGGTGCCCGAAGTTGGCGACACCGGTGCTACCAGCAAGGGCTGGTGTTCGTGGCAGGCAGGTAGTGCGCTTAGTACCGACAGTTTGAAGGATTTAGCCAACAAGGCAACTGCAGGCGAGAATTACAACACCATTACGCTTTACGCTCGCTGGAATTTAATTGTAAATGTAGATATTCCGGTGGACATAAAGATGGACCTCGACTTGGCAACTGGTGAAGTTAGCGCCAAACGTACATCAGACGGTATGGCAGCTTCAGATGGCAGCCCGTGGCACTTCACTTCGCAAACTGTAGAGCCGCTGGAAATTGTGTCTATAAGTGAAGCTGGAACTGCCGAAGAGATAAACGCTCGTGAAGCGGCTGCGACAGAGTTGTTTGGCGAAGCCAACGTAGGCACAAGCATCAGCAATGCAAAAGTGTGGCTGCAGCTTTCGGGCACGGGCACGGGCGGCGCTGCTACCTACAACTACTTCTTGGGCGAGCGCACACCTATCGGCGGCACACCTAGCAACATTGTGGTTGCTAAAGCGGCAAGTTCAACTGCACAGGCTGTTACGCAGGTGGCTTTCAACCTTGGCTTAAACGGCTTCGAAGCTGACAAGGCAAAACTTTCGCAGGCAGACACTTATTCCGACATTGCGAAGTTGAAATACACGGTGCGCTATAGCACCGAGACTACTCCCGGCGAAAGCGAGCTTTGGGGCAGCCCGAGCGCGTAGGTAGTACGTCGGCGCATGCAGAGTGTGTCGGCGCACGCCACACGTGGTTGTGATCTTACAAATATAGGCGATAGACGAAACGGATAAACATGGCAAACGATTTGAACAAACAGAACGGCAAGCGTCCAAGCGTGAACTATGGCGCAAAAGGCACACAGGCGGGCGACGGCGTACAGCGCACAACTTCTGCGAAGCCTGCTGCGGCGCCGACGCAGCCAAGCAAAAATGCCAAGCGCACAATAATTTTGGTGCTGGGCATTGTTGTGGTGGCAATTGCAATATGGGTGCTTGTGTGGCTGTTCGCATGCAACGGCAGCAGCCTGATCGACCCTAACGCGCAGACCGGTCAGGCGCCTTACAAGAGCGAAGAAGAAATGCAGGCCGAGCTTGACCGCGTGGTTGAGGAAGGCATGTTCAACATTTCAATTGCCAGCGTTATTCCGTTTGCGAATGGGACAAGCGATGGCACGGCATACATCGAGAATGTGCCGGGAAATCGCTACAACATGCAGGTAACTATTACGGACGACTCAGACGGCAGCGTGCTTTATGAAAGCGGCGTGCTTGAGCCGAATCAGTTTATTGAAAAAATTACGCTTACCCGCGATTTAGAGCCGGGTTCGTATCCGGCAACTGCCACGTTTACAGCGCTTGATGAAAACACATACGAGGAAGTGGGGCAGGCTGCCGCAAAGATAACTCTGAACGTAGAAGGGTAAGGGCAGGCGGAATGTGATGGAGAAGCGGAGGACGCAGGCTGGGGCGAGCGGGTTGCGGAGAGCGCGGGCTGCATGCTGGGGCGAGAGCGGGGATATGCTCAGTCGCTCTACAGTCTTCGCTCTGCAGAAATGTTCACAGAACATTTCTGTTCGCTGTGGAACTCGCTTTGTGAGCACATCCCCGCTCTCCAACCCCTTAGGGTTCGCCCAAAAATGTTTCACGTGAAACATTTTGAGAGTAACAAAGGTATCTAGCTGGTAGGGAAACCAGCTTGAACATAAACGCAAGTAGGAAATGGCTTAAAACTAAAGGAGGATTAGCCATGAAGAAGACTAGTAAGGTATTGGGTGCTATAGGGCTTAGCGCCGCGCTTGCTATCGGTTGTGCGCTGCCAGCATTTGCAGACGACTATGAAGGCTATCTTGCAAACAGCAAAGATGATCCAAAATATCACGAACAAAGTTTGGCAGGTACTGATGAGGGGGATGGCACAACCGTTGGTGTAAAAAGCTATATCTCTAACATCTCCGTACAGGTTCCGCTTGAAGCTATTGTGTATGCCGATGTTGTAGGTGGTAATCTCAATTGTCCTTCTGCCTCTGTTTATACGCTAACCAATAATTCAACGAGTCTTGATCTGAAAGTTACAGGGATTACTTGGGATTATTGTAAAAAAGGTACTGACGGCAGCAATGCAAGTGGCTGGAAGATTGTTAACGACAATAACATGGCAAAGATTAATACAGACAGTAATGTTCTTCCGAAAGCTGAGGAGTTTCCTGCTGGCACAGATTTATTCGGTAATTTATATGTAACTCTTAAAGGTGCTGATATGACTGTGCCGAACCCCTCTGGTGGTAGTGCTATTACTACAGGTGCCACGATGCAGCTTAAAGATGATAAGTCAGTTGCGGAAGCAACAGATAGCGCAGAACTTAACTGGATAGTTTCCAAGCAAACTGTTAATGCAAGCGGTGTTGTGGATAGTCCTACTAAGTATCAGATTACTATGGCAGGTTCTAACTCTCAACTTCTCAATCAGGTAAAAGGCGGTACACACATGGAAGTATTTAAGGTGAAGTATACCTTTGAGCCTAGTGTAAAGGCTGTTGCGGGCACTACTGACCATACTGCTTAATCCTAAAACCAAAAGTCCGACTGAATGAACAAGGCTATCTAATGACATATGACGATACACAGGGCGCAAAGCGCACAAATTCCCAGAATACGCAGGACGCATTTTCGGATGCGCCCTTAGGTGAAAGCGCCAAAAGCGCCACAAATTCACGCGCATATGAATACGGAATAGCATGGGGAGCCAACCGCAAGGCGGCTCCCCAGTCGGGCGCAAACGCGGTACATCAGCAGTCGGGCGCAAACGCGGCACAGCAACAAGCGCGACCGGCGGCAACGGCGGCAACGGCGGCGGCTTCCGCACCGCACGCGCAGCGCGCACCGCACGCACAACAGCCGCTTCAACCTGCGCAGGAAAGCAGGAAACGCAAGCATGGTGCAGGGTTTTGGATAGGCATAATAGTCGCCATAGTCGCGCTAATTCTTGCGGCGCTTCTGGCATTCAACATGTGCAGCGGCGGCGGGCGTGGCGCGCGTCAGGGCGACCAAGGTCAGCTTGCTGGCAAAACCGATGCCGAAATTCAAGCCGAGCTAGACCGCGTGGTAGAAGAAGGCATGTTCAACATTTCCATCGCGTCCGTGATTGAGTTCGAAAACGGCACCGCACCCGGCGAGGTGCGCATAGAGAACGTCCCGAACAACCGTTACCTGATGCGGGTAGAGGTCGTTCGCGACGACACGGGCGAAGTTATATACACGACCGATTACGTTGAACCGAACCACCACATTCAAACCGACACCTTAGATGTTGCGCTGCCGGCAGGCACCTACGATTGCACAGCCAATTTCTTCGCTTACGACATGGAGACAGAAGACGAAGTTGGGCAGGCGGCAGCCAAGGTAGTAGTGAAAGTGCTTGGGTAAGTAAAGGGATTTGGGATAAGGGAACATCATGGAAAGCATCGCAAAGAAAATTCTGGCAATAGTGGTGGCGTGCTGCATGGTTACGTCGCTTACTCCGGCGGCGGCTTTGGCTGCGGGCGCCGGTGCGGGCGGGGCATCCACACCCGGCGCGACTGCAGCTGCGGGCGCATCTGCAGGCGCAGATTACACGCGCACGCAGGAAAACACCGAGCGCATCGAACATGAAGGTGTGCAAGAGGCGGCAGATGAATACGCCACTGAACACACAGGAGAAGCAGCGCAGGCTACTACTGAAGGTGCTTCCACGTCTGTTTCTGTGCGCACGCTTTCGGAATTTAACTGGACGCGCTGGACGGGTCCGCAGCAAAATGCAACCATAGATGATGTGGCTGATCCCGAAAAAGCGTCGGGCAATTTGGTTGTGGAATACGAAAAGGGCGCTCCGAAAAAGCTTGACGGCGGCGCGCTGGGCTACGAATATTCGCTGGAAGTTACGCGCACGGCTTTCAAGAGCGACGGCACGCTTCAATCTAGCGGCACTACGAAGCAGCTTACGGGCGGAGTGGTGGAAGATGGCGGCAACGCGCCTGTAGTTACCATTGTGTTAAAAGACGCGCTGGAAGAATTTGCCGAAGAATCAATAAGCAACGAAAACGCAAGTTATTTCTACGGCTCTTACGATTTCAAGATAGTTACAACAGGCGCTGCAGAGGCGCCCGAATGCGTTGTTAATTTCTGGATAGTGCCAGACGACTTCCTGAAAGATCGCATTAATGCCGACGAGGCGAACCCCGATAACCTTTACATGACAGGTGCTTTCTACGGTCATGCAACACTTGAGGCTACAAATATTAAGGCGGCAGCTGCATCTGGTGCAGCTAGTCCGGCGTTTACCACGCTGCAAAGCGAAGCGGGCGCAAATGCCATAGATACGGCTTACCAGCTAGACGTAACGAACGGCACGCTTTTCAACGTAAACGAACTGTACAAGCAGGTTGATACGGTAACGCTTCCTGTAAGTGCCGATTTGGCGGACAAGGCAGATGGCACAATTAGTGTGCTTGCGTTGGTGGACGGGCAGGTGAAGCGCGTAGAGTACAAACGTGTGGGCAGCAGCAATGAATACGCGAATGCAGCTGACAGCACAGATAAACTTACGTTTAAGCCGGCGGAAAGTGCGGGCGAAGGCGGCGAAGGCGGCGAAGGCCCGGGCACGGGCACGGGCACGGGCACAAGCACCCCTGCGCACGTAACTTTCTCCGTGAAAAACTTGGGTGCGGCTCCGGGCGCTTTCGCCATTACTTATAAAAGCACGCAAAAATTCCAAGTAACCACTAGCGCTACGGGTGGCACCATAGACGAGGCGCACGCGAAGGAATTTGCGCGCGGCGCAACCCCAACGTTTTATTTCAGCCCGAGCGAGAATTTCTATCTGGCAAACGCAAGCGATGTGGTAGTTTCCGGGCTTAATGCCGATCAATACACTCTAGGTGCAAATTTCATTACGCTAAGCGATACGGCGGCAGCAACGAATGTAACGATAAGCATCACATTCACCGAATACACCGAATCTGAAGCTGAGTCGCACGCCTACTGGAAGCTGGATGTTAGCAGCACGTCTGAGACAGGCGCGTCGGGCGAAGTGTCGGTAGACACAGTTGTGTTGGGCGCGGACAAAGTGCCCACCAACAGCGACACTACAAAATTCAGCGGTTCCAAGACTTTTAACATGGTGCAGGCGGGCTCGCCGGTGTATTTGAATCTCTTTCCGGGCGAGGGCTCGTGCCTAAAAAGCCTGAAAGTTAATGGGGTAGAAGTTGCTGTTACTGGCAGCACGTATACTTTAAGCACTATGCACGACAACGCCAGCATAGAGGTGGTGTTTGCGCCCGGCATTCCGCCTGCGCATGTAACGTATACCGTTACCGGTGAAATAGCTGAAGGCAGCGGAAATTTTGGCGTAAGTGTTGACGAAAGCGGGCAGCACCCCATAACAAATTACAGCGCTACGGTGGTTGCGGGCGATTTCCAACATGTTAGCGTGAATGCCGATGAGGGGTACACAATTGGCAGTTTAGAGCTTGACGGCGTGGCGGTTAGCGCCGCGGAGGGCATGCAAAAATACACGCTTACAATTACAAATGTGCGGGCGAATCATAATGTTGTTGTGCGTTTCGTGGGCGACAAAGTGCAGATAAGCGTGCCTGCAAGTGTGGCTGGAGCCACCATAGAAACCAACATGGAGGGCACATCGCCCTATAGCGTAAATGCCGGTGAAGACGTAGAGATATACATAACGCCAGCCAAGAACTATACGCTTGGGAAAATTGTTGTAGGTGAGAACACTTATACAACAGATGAGCTGATGGCAGCTGGCGGCAAAGATGGCTACACGCTGGCGAAAAATTCAAGCGGCACATATACGCTTAGCTTTAAGGCTGTGGGCAATGTTTCGGTGTGTCCGATGCTTTTCCCCGAAGCCGACCCTGACATTCCGGCAACTTTGAAAACGGTTGACGTGGCTGGGCACGGTGGCAATGTTGCGCCGCAGGGCAAGCACACGCTAGATGCGGAAAGCGGCAAGCTAACGCTGAATTTTAGCCGTCTTGAAGGCGACGAATACAAAGACACTCATGTAGACCGTATAGAAATTTCGTCGAATGAAGGCGAAACGGCAACGGTTGCATTTGCCGATTTAACGGATAAGTGGAGCTGGGTGTTTGATGCAAACACTTATAAGGGCACAACCTTCGCAATAGATGTTTACTTTACAGAAGCGGGAAGCGGCGGCGATGTAGCGCCCGAGCCCGCGAAAGCCGACATTGTGCTAGCGGCGAATGCGGGCTGCACTATTGATCCGGCGGGCGTGCAAAACGATGCGGGCGAATGGGTTTACGCGGGCGTTAATTGCGGCGTGGCGCAATCGTTCACTCTAATTCCAGAAACGGGGTATGAACTAAGTTGCATTTGGCTGTCGGTTGATGGCGGCAAGATGGTAGATGTAACAAATGCTACTTACAAGGATGCGGCAGGAATTGACGTGCCCTATGTTGTTGGCAACACGCTTTCGTTTATTCCGCAGGCTGCGTCTAGCGGCACGGCGCAATATAAGGTGTATGCCGAATTCAAGAAGTCTGAATCTGAAGACCCTGACTATACGCAGCGCATGTTGGTGGTGCGTACTGATGCGTCGGGCACGGGTACGGGTACTACTACGCCTTCGGGAACCACTTGGACAAGTGCGGGAGAAAAGCAAAGCATCTCTATTATTCCCGATAAAGATAGCAGAATAGATTGCGTAACGCTGCAAGATTTAGATGCAGACGGCGCGCCCATAGAGGGCACCTCGCGCGTGGTAACTAGCCTTGCCAGCGCCGGTACGCTGTCTATTACGGTTGATGAAAACACGCTTGTACTGGTGAAATTCGCTAAGCTAAACCCGGGCGAGGTAGCGCCGATCAATAAGAAAGTGGTGGCGGTTACATCTGCTGCGCTTACTGGTGGCACCATATCGCCCGCAGGGCTGCAAAATGTTTTGGCTGACGCAAGTCTGTCGTTTAGCATAAAGGCGCAAGAGGGTTACAGTTTTGCGGCGCTGAAGGTTACGGGTGAATTTGAAAGCGATAAATACGAAGCCGAAATAAGCCCGACCGATAGCCGCATAACTGCAAATGATGCGGGCGACACATTTACCTATGCGCTGCCTAGCGATTTGATAACTCGTTTCGCTAAGACCGATAGCGTGGACAACACGGGGCGCATAAATGTTATAGCCACATTTACGGCGCAAAGCACGAACGACAAAACTTGGCATGTATCTACCAGCGTAAGTGGACCGTCTGGTGCGGGATACATTTCTCCCGGCATGTGCGAAGGGCAAGATGGCGTAGATGTGGCGGCGGGCGCGTCGCAAACATTCAGTTTTGTGAATAAGGCAGGCTACGTTGTGCGCGCAGTTTATGTTGACGGCGTGCAAGTGGCTGCTGGCGTTAGCGAATACACGCTTGAAAATGTTGTGAAAGATACCGACTTGCGGGTGGAATTTGCACCCGAGGCGGGCAAGCCTGTGCCGCGTGTGCACAGCATAGAAACCAGTGTAGTGGGCAGCCGTGGCGGTACCGTTTCGCCTTTGGGCGCAACCGATGTTAACGATGGCGCAAACATTAGCGTTACGTTTATTCCCGATGCTGGTTGGCGCATTAAAGATGTGCGGCTAGACGGAAAATCGGTTGTGGCTGATGTAAGCGGCAGCACACTTGAGCTGTTCAATGTGTCGGCGGACCACTCTGTTGTGGTGGAATACGAAAACGTTGTGACAGATACCTCGCTTGTGCTTGTGGAAGCGAAAGGGCCGGGGCGCGTTTCGCCCGCTGGTGCGGTGGAGCTGGTTGAAGGCAAGAATACAGCCTTCACATTCATTGCGAATGCAGCTAGCGCAAGTTCGAAAGTGGTAGACCTGACCAGCGTTACGGTTGACATGCGCCTAGAAAATGGCGAAATAAGAACGCTTGGTGGAGCCGATTTAGCCAATGTTGCGAAAACAAACGACTGGACGCTTGATGTGGCTTCCATAGAGGAATTTGTTGCGGCGCAAGGGCACAGTGGCGCAAGCATCGCCAAGCTGGTTGCCACGTTTGCCGAAGTGGACAAAACAGAACCGGGTGGCACGCCTGCGCTTGGCGATGAAGAGCAGCCGCCGTCAACGGATGCGCGCGTGCGCATAGAGGCAAGCGCAGGATACGGTGGCACTATTGAGCCTTCCGTGTACGAGGCAGTTGTGCCAAGCGAAGCTGGCAAGATAAATGAATACACATTTACTGTGAAGCCTACGGCGGAATACCATGTTAAAGATGTGTCGCTGAATGCTTCTGGTGCCAGTGGTGTTCAGCTTGTAAACAACGGCAATGGCACCTACACGTTAAAAATTAGCAGCGCCTCAAATGTTGGCGGCAGCACCGTGGGCATAAATGCTGAATTTGAGAAAAACGCGGCTGAGGTTCAGCGCGATGAATATTCGATAGAAGTAGAAGTGCAAGGCGCGGGCTCTGTTTATCCGGGAAACATTACTCAAGCTGGCGGTAAGACCACGATGAAGGTGCCGGCAGGCGGCGCGCAGGCGTTCTCGTTCTTCCCGGAAAGTGGATGCGCTACTTATATAAAGGTTGGGCAAGCGTCAATTTTCGATGCTTCTGACCACAGCGACTTGCGCCAAGTTGCCGGTAGCTATTCGCTTAGCAACATATCGTGCGACATGCGTGTGCTGGTTGTGTTCGATTCAGCATCTGGTAGCGAAGCTGAGCAACTTCCCGAATACGAAAAGTTCACCGTAAAAGCTCAGGCTGTTGGTGGTGGCATCATAACGCCTGCGGGCGACACGCTGGTGAATGCTGGCGCAAACCTTGTGTTCACCGCGAAAGCAAATGCGGGGCACAAGCTAAGTTACCTTGCAATTGATGGAACGGTCGATTCCGACGGCAACGTTTTGGCTGGCGAATACGTAAGTGCAGCCGATGTGGCGCGCGGGCAATACACGTTCGCAAATATTCAGGCTGACCACTCTGTGGTGGCGGTGTTTGTTAGCGACACTCAGGCGGTTGAGAACTTTACAGCTTACGACTTAACGCTTGGTGGCTCTGGTAAGGGCTATGCTAGCCCCAGTGGGGTTGTGTTTGTAAAATCGGGCGCGGCGCAATCAGCTGAGGTGCTGCCAAATCATGGTTTTGCTGTTAAACAGGCGTACTTTATAGATGAAGCAGGTTCGCGTGTAGGCAGCACTTATGCGCCCGAAGCGGGCGAATCTGGTGTTCGCGTTCCGCTTGCTTATCGCGGTAGTGGCACATACAGGCTAGTTGCAGAATTTGAGGCAGCGCTACTTCCTAACACTGGGCTTGATAATGCTGAAATAAATGAAGATGTGTCATATATTGTGAACGCTGGTGTTGAGGGCAGCGGTGGTATCGTGTCGCCAGCGGGTACGAATGTTGTGCGAGCGCATGCGGCGCAGACTTTCACGCTAATTCCAGATGAGGGCTACAAAGTTGATGGTGCGTATGTGCTTATGAAGAATGGCACTAAAAACCCAATTGCTGTTGACGGGAATTCATTCACGCTGCGCGAAGTGTCTTCTAACATGGACGTGTTTGCGGTGTTTAAGCCTGTGGCTGCGGGCGAAACTGCGCCTAGTTATACCAACCATGCAGTTAGCGTTTCTGCTAATGGACCCGGCAATGTGTATCCGGCGGGGTGTGTTCAGGTTGCAAATGGCAAGCCCTTTACGTTCACGCTTCAGCCTGACAATGGAGCGCTTCTGAAACGACTTGTTGTGCATGCAGCAGGTGAGCAAACAGATGTTACTAGTGGAGTGGTTGGGCTTAGCTATACTGTGCCTGCCGTTTCGCAAGATTTAAGATTCGTGGCTGAGTTCGCCAATACGGATGGCTCGTCTTACTTCGAGCCGGATGCAGACGTAAATGTAGACGTGCGCATACAAGATTCAAGTGCTGTCAGCGCAAACTTCTGCCGCGTGTCGCCTACTTATGCAAGTTTGCCCAAAGGCTCTTCCAAGAAGTTCTACATAATGCCAAACGATGGCTATGAAGTGGTTTCTGCAAGTGTTTCTTCTGCGGGCAAGACAACTCCGCTTCCGATAATGGACATAGGTGGCGCAGGGCTTGAAGGTGCCCGCGATGCGGCGCAGCCCTACAAGTATGTGCTTGTAAACGATATTCGCGAAGACACTGTACTGAATGTTGTTATTAAGAAGAGCGCAGATGGCTGCATATACGATAAAGATTCAATTTCAAAGGTTGAAGTTGAGTCTAGCGGAGGCGCATCGGTTACGCCTTCGGGAAGCGATGCATATGTTGCTCCGGGCGACACTATTAACATGACGGCTACACCGGCTACCGGCGAAGATATAACGAAGATTCAGATTGGCGACAATGTATTTGTTGTGCCTGAAATACCTAGCGGCACCAGCAGCGAGGATGCAGACAAGATAATTCAGGGTGCGGTGGACAGCTTTAACGGTGCGCATCCAGATGCGAATTTGGAATACAATCCGGCAGATGGCTCGTTTACTTGGAACGTAGTGGCTGGTGCCGACGGAAGCGTGCCTCAGGTTAGCGTAAATGCCACCGATAAAAATTCGCCAGCCGATGTGTTTTACTTCGACAACCTTGCCAATGTTCGCACGCAAACAGACAGCGGCTATTTGGTAGTAACGCGCGTGGTTGACGGCAAGATATATCGTCATGTTATGCGTCATGGCGAGAACATTCCCGTCTCTATTGGGCAGGAGATATCTATTGAGGCCGTTGCTGATGCAGGCTATAAGGTGAAAAGCGTTGAACTGGATGGTTTTGAGGTTATAGATCCCGGCGTAATAGATGAGGGTTGTTTCAAGCAAAAAGCTTATGCGGCAGAATCTGAAGCGGCCGCCGTTACGCGCTTGCGCACTACAAAAGCGAACCCGACAATTAGTTACTCTTTTATGCGCGATGAAAGCAGTAGTAGTGGTGGCAGCAGCAGCGGCGATGGCGGCAGCGGTGGTAGTGGCGGTAATGTCGGCAAAGACCAAAAGTATCAGATAACGGCGTCTTCTACCGGACATGGTACGGTAAGCCCGTCGGGGACTATGGCTTACGACTTAACGGCAGATGCCGAGTACAATTTCATGCCCGATACTGGGTATACGGTTTCGTCAATTTCCGTAGATGGAATATCGCAATTCTACAGTTCTACCAAGTATGTTTACAAAGCCAAGGATGAAAAGGCGGGTAATACGCATACGCTAGAGGTTACATTTACGCCGATTGTATCGTCTGGCTCCGGCAATAAGTTTGTTCGCGTGCCAAGTACTTTGGGCGGCGCTTTAAGCCAGCTTGCGAAGACAGGCGATATGAACGCAGCTCTTATGTGTGCACTTTTGGCGGTGGCGTGTGGGGCGACTGCGGTGCTTGTGCTTACGAACAGTCGCAAGAACCGTCGCGTTCACGCTCGTAAGCCGCGCGATTAGTAAATTAGTAATCAGTATTGCAGACTCTAAACTCAAAGGCTTACGCAAGCGAACCCCAAAGCTTGCGTAAGCCTCTTTTCTAGTCAATTAGGCAAAAACAGACAGAGAAATGGTCAAAACTTCCGACTTTCCATGGTCGGCATGCCGCATAGCCAACCTGAATTGTGGAGAACACTGGGCAAACAGGAGATGCCAGTGTACTAGTAGGCAGAATTTCACGTTTTTCACCATGGAAAGTCGGAAGTTTTGACCATTTTTTCGGAAAATTTTGATTGTGTGCTGAAAATTGGTGGCAGGAGCCATTTAGGAGTCACTTTGAGATAGAAGTGGCCATTGCCTAGAGTCGTTTTTGTGAAAGTAACCGATTCATTAGAAAGGCAACGGCCACTATGGACACTTTACAGGATAAGGGAACGCTGGAAAACCTTCCATTTCGCGAGGATGGAACCATCGGCATCAACGAGATGATGCATCGTGGGCTGCGCACCGCACGTTGTACATTGCGGGTTGTGTGCCGCGGGATGCGCACTACACGTTGTGCATTGCAGGTTGTGTGCCGCGGGCTGTGTGCGCCACATAAACGGGCTGCGCCAACGTGCGACGCTAGCCCTACACTTGGGTGGACAGGAATATTTGCAGAGACATCTGCTCCATCTGATCCTGTAATTCTTCTAGTTCATCTGCGTGGCGGTCTTCGTCCATCAGAATATCCTTCAGAACGTCGCGCGTTGCGTTGTCGCCAACTTCGCTAGCCATCTTTATGGCATCGTTGTAGTTCTTAATTGTATGTTCTTCCAGATCGTGGTCGTTGTCTACCTGATCTGGCACAGTGGCACCAATGTGCATTTCGTTCAGATTAGAAACGATGGGTTTGCCTTCTAGGAACAAAATACGCTCCATCAGCTTTTCGGCATGATGCATTTCGGTAATTGCGCGGGTTTTGAAATTCTGGGATAGCTTTGTATAGCCCCAGTCCTCGCACATTTCGGCGTGCAGCATGTACTGGTTGATGGCGGTTAATTCGTCCGCTAGAAGGTCGTTCAGTTTATTAACAAGCTTTGTGTTGCCCTTCATGGAAGTGCCCCTTTCATTTTGCTTTGCGGTCGTTTGAAACACTGTATTGACACGACTTCATTCTAGGGGGCACCTAAGTGTGCAAGCGCCTGCCTGCACCACCGTTACTGTATTGCAATCTAGCCGTTTGCTGGGCGATATCGCAATGCGGAATTAGCACTCTAGGCATTAGAGTGCTAAAATGCGGAAAACAATATAGAGTAGAAATTCTAAAGCTGAAAGGCAGACGATGAGGAAATTCAAAACCGAGAGTAAAAAGCTGCTCGATCTTATGATTAACAGCATATATACGAATCGCGAGATATTCTTGCGCGAGCTTATTTCGAATGCGTCAGATGCGGTGGATAAGCTGTATTTCCGCAGCTTAATCGACGATTCGTGCAAAATAAATCGTGCCGATTTGGCAATTTTGGTGGGCTATAACAAAGACGAACGCACCGTTACCGTGTCAGATAACGGCATCGGCATGGACAAAGACGACCTAGACAAGAATTTGGGCACAATTGCACATAGCGATTCGTTCGAATTTAAGACCGAACAAGCTGCTGGCGAAGGCGAAGCGGATGGTGGTAAGGGTCTTGCCGATATGACCGATGTAGACATAATCGGTCAGTTTGGTGTTGGCTTTTACAGCGCATTTATGGTTGGCAAGCGCGTGCGAGTGGTGTCTCGCGCGTTCGGCTCCGACGAGGCGTGGGCTTGGGAAAGCGACGGCATAGATGGCTACACCATAGAGCCAGCCGAGCGCGCCGAACACGGCACCGACGTAATAGTGTTCCTGAAAGACGACTCAGACGACGAGCGCTATGGCACTTTCGCCACCGAATACGGTCTAACCGAGCTTATCAAGCGCTACAGTAACTATGTGCGCTACCCAATTCAGATGGAAGTAACTAAGAGCCGCGAACTTCCGAAGCCAGACGATGCGGGCGATGACTACAAGCCGCAGTTTGAAAACTACACTGAGCTGGAAACAATCAACTCCATGATTCCAATTTGGAAACGCAAGAAATCTGAGGTTAGCCAAGAGGAATACAACGAATTCTACAAGACCGACTTCCACGATTTTGAAGACCCGTTGCGCACCATGAGCCTGCATGCAGAGGGCACGCTTACATACGATGCGCTGATGTTTGTGCCGGCGCACGCGCCGTGGGATATGTGGTCGAAGGATTACAAGAAGGGGTTGGCGCTGTATAGCAGCGGCGTGCTTATTATGGATAAGTGCGAAGAGCTTGTGCCCGACTACTTTAGCTTTATGCGTGGCGTGGTAGATTCGGCTGACCTTACGCTGAATATTAGCCGCGAAACGCTGCAGCACAATGGGCAGTTGCGCGCTATTGCTCGTCGCTTGGAAAAGAAGGTTAAGACCGAGCTTGCGAACATGCTGTCTGACAATCGCGAGGCATACGAGGGCTTCTTCAAGGAATTTGGGCGCACCATGAAATACGGCCTGTATTCAACGTATGGGCAGGCGCGCGATGTGCTGGCTGACTTGCTAATTTTCTGGTCGGCTAAGGAAAAGCGCATGGTAACGCTGGCTGAATATGTGTCGGCGGCACCCGAAGGTCAAGACTCCATTTTCTTCGCTGCGGGCGATTCGCGCGAGCGCTTGGCGCAAATGCCCATAGTTACCACGGTGCTTGCAAAAGGCTACGACGTGTTGCTGTGCGACGAAAATGTGGACGAATTCTGCATGATGGCGCTGGGTGCATTTGAAGAGCCGGGCACCGGCGAGGGCGACGAAGCCCCAACCATGTGGCAGCTAAAGAATGTTGGCGGCGAAGATTTGGGTCTTACTACCGAGGAAGAGAAGAAAGAAGCCGAGGAAGCCACCGAGCAGAATGCGTCGCTGTTTGATGCGATGCGCGAGGCGCTAGATGGCAAAGTGCAGAAAGTAGTAGTGTCTACGCGCCTAACCGATGCGCCTGTGGTGCTTACCACCGAGGGTGCGGTTAGTCTGCAGATGTCGCAAATGCTGAAAAGTCAGCCCGGCAGCCAAGAGGGCGTTCCCGAGGCGCAGGTAGTAATGGAAGTGAATGCAAAGCATCCGGTGTTTGAGGTTCTGAAAGCTGCGCAAGAAGGCGGCGATTCCGACAAGGTGAAAACTTACACCAGCATTTTGTACGATCAGGCTATGCTTGTAGAAGGCTTGCCTATAGACGATCCGCTGGCATTCGCCCAAGCAATAAGCGCCCTTATGAAGTAAATTGCGTGGCGTAAATTGCGCAGACGCGTTTCGCAGACGCAAATCGCATAGGCGCACTACGTAGGCGCGTTTCGCAGGCGTAAATTGCGCAGGCGCACTACTGCACGTTGTTTTTAATGTCGGAACCTTGCCAGATACGGCAGGGTTCCGCTTTTTTATTTGCTTTTTTGGTGGCGTGCTTACAATTTCGCTTGATATGTTGAGCGGCATGGTCGTGCCTTTTGCATAGGAAATATATCTGAAGTACGAATGCAGCTTACAAGTGGTAGGCTTACTTCATACAATTTTCTAGGAAGCAGAGGCAATATGGCATCTTCTCAATTTGAAGTTCAGGAAAAGCGCCAGATAAAGTTTCTCTCGCCTTTTAAGCATGATGCGGGTCGTGCGCGTCATGAAATAGAGGCTATTTGTGAAGTGCCTTGGAATTCAGATTGGTTCAATGCGTGTAGCGACTCTTTCAATTCGCAATTGGCTGTTACCAGTATGGCTGTGGCGGCATCGATGGTGCGCAATACCCAGCGTAATAACTTTCGCTATGCTGTGGGTGCGCTGGAATCGTTGGGTTTTCAAGATGTAGACGTAAGCAGCTTTAAGCATCGCAACGAAACAGACGATGAAGACTACAAGCGCGACAAAGACTTAGTTGCATACGCTTTTGCGCATCAGCTGATACCAAGCCCAAGTGCGTCGGGCAAGCAAGTGCCGCTTGTGGTGGCGGCAGTACGCGGCACATCGCGCACTTGCGAGTGGCGCAGCAATGCAAACGTGGCGGATGCGGTAGCCGATGGTAACTACAACGTTGAATATCATGAAGGTTTTGATGCGGCAGCTGAAGAGGCTTATAGCAACTTTGCTGACTATATTGAGCGCTGCGGAATATCTGCAAGCGAAGCGAAGATATGGCTTATAGGGCACAGCAGAGGCGGTGCAGTTGCCAACATAATTGGTTCGTATATGTGCGAGTCGGACGAATTCGACCCTGCGCAGGTGTTTGTGTACGCTTTCGCAACTCCGCCGGTTACGCGCCGCACCGATGTGGAAGATGTGCGCTTCAACAACATCTTCAACATAATAGACCCGCGCGATTACGTTCCGCGACTTCCGCTGGAACATTGGGGTTTTCGCCGTTTCGGAAAAACGATGTACTTGCCGGCGCAGTGTATGTGTTTGGGCGGTACCGAAGAATATTACAAACGTGCTGCGCAGCTGTTCGAACAATTCGCTGAAACCGAGCGCCCAACATTTGACAGCATTGGACCTACTGCTCGTTTGGTGCGCGATATTGCCAGCGTAAGCCCCACGCTGACGACTGCATATACAAAAGTGCGTCAAACGAAATTCGGGCGCAAAACTTTCGCGCAGTACTTTCAAATTTTTACGGAAATGGGGCATAGCAAAGGGGCGCGTTTTGTTAAAGAGTCGCTGAATATGGGGCGTTTGTCTCCCGGTCCATTTCGGCGTTTTGCGGAGTACTTCCTGAAGAATACGGTGCCGGCGAATAAGACAATGGGCACCCATAGTGAAGAAGGTTATTTGGCGTGCATGATGGCTGCGGCTGAGGCGGGGCTGAATTTGCCGGCTAGTGCAGACGCGCGCATGACGTGCTTTACCGCTTATGGCGAAGTTGATGTGGTAGTTAAAGATGCGTCCGGTAAAAAACTTGCTTCTGTGTGGAAGGGGTCGGTCGAGCGCGTGAAAGATGTGCAGGGTGCGCTGCCGGCTTACTATGATTCCGATACATGCGCGGCAAGTGTTTGGATGGCGGATGGCAGTTTAGACGATTACTGTATAGAACTGCGCGACCGCGACGGGCATTCGTTTGGCGTTACTGTGGCGTGCCAAGATGCTATGGGTCGAACACTCAGCCAAGATGAGTATGGTCCACTAAAGATAGGCGCGGGAGCAACTATTGCATGGTCTGAGCTGGCATCTAAAGCCGAGGTTCGTCACACTGATATCGGTTGCAATTTGAGCGCAAGTGTTAGCACGCAAGGAGGAAAGCGCTGCGATGCGGTAGGTGCCGAGTGCCTTACAGCAGGCGATTGGGCAGTTGTGCGCGCATTCGAGGGGCGCGGTTCTACGTTTAAGGGATGGTATGCCGATGGTCGCAATCCGAAGGTGGCAGAGCCGCTGAATACGTCGCGCGATTTTCGCATACGAGTAGCGGAAAATAGGTCGTTAGTGGCTGTGTTCGAATAGACAGCGATAAAATGGCTAAAATGGCGCATATTTATGTGATAGAAGACGATACCGCGCTGCGCGACGAATTAGAGCGGCTGCTGGAATTGCAGGGTTTCACAACTGCGCATTGTGAAGATTTTTCTTGCGCGGCGGCGCGCGCCTTACAAGCCAATGCCGACTGCGTTGTTCTAGATCTAAAACTGCCCGGTGCCGATGGGCACCAAGTATGCCGCGATATACGCGCTAAATCTGCGGTTCCAATAATAATGCTTACATCGTCAGAGAACGAATTTGACGAAGTGATGGCGCTGGGGCTAGGTGCCGACGACTACGTAACGAAACCTTATAGACCAGCCACTCTGATAGCGCGCATTCAAGGTGTTCTTCGCCGTAGTTCAGCTTCTGCTTTACCTGTGCTAGAGCACGACGGATTGCAGTTAGATGAGGCTTCTGGAACGGTGATATTTGGCAGCAAGCGGGCGGAGCTTACCCGCAACGAACTGCGTATCTTGCAGCTGCTAATGCGCAATGCCGGGCAGGTGGTTAGTCGCCAACAACTGATGGTACATCTCTGGGAATCGGATTCTTTTATAGACGACAACACGCTTACCGTAAACATAAATCGCCTGCGCAGGGTGCTTTCAGATTTGGGCGTTGGCGAAGAGTTTATCAAAACGCGCCGTGGCATAGGGTATGTCATATGATGCGCAATTTCGACGAAGACTTTAGCATTCAACCCAGCTTCTCTGTAGGCAGGTACCTGCGCGATAGATGGCTTGCGCTTATTATTGGATGTGTTTGCGTGTTGGGTGTCTATGGTATGTGCGCAACGCTGGGCGTGGGATTTCAGGCTTGTATAGCGGTTTCTGTATTTATTCTTCTGTGTATTTGTTTGTTGCTTGTGTGTGAGTATGTGCGTCGCGCACGCTATTGGCGCAGCGTTTGCAAAATGAACGAGGATATTCGCCATGCTTGCGAGGTTACTTCGCTTATAAAAGAGCCCTCGTTTTTGGAGGGACGCCTGTCGTATGCGGCACTAGAGCGATTGTCTGATTTGTCGAATACCGAGCTTACACTGGCTCAGCGCAGCTCGACCGAATATCGCGAATACATAGAACTGTGGATTCACGAGGCTAAGACACCTATTGCGGCTGCGAAGCTAATTTTGGATCGCATGGGCGGAGCGGATGCCGATGCGCTGTCCCGCGAACTTGAGCGCGTGGGGAATCAGATCGATCAGGCGCTTTATTATGCCCGCTCTACCGCCTTGAACAAAGACTACTCAATTCGTCAGGTGTCGCTGGCGCATGCGGCGCGCGAGGCATGCAAGCGCCAAGCGCGATTCCTTATAGAGAAGCAAACCATTCCGTCTATAGATATATCAGATGATGTGCAAGTTTTATCCGACGAGCCTTGGCTTGTGTTTATGCTAGGTCAAATTTTGGCAAACGCTGCGCAGTACGGGGCATCTTCGGTAAGTTTTACGGCAACTGAGGAAGCCGCCAATACGCCGCACGGGCGCACTGTTTTGGAAGTGCGCGACAATGGCTGCGGGATAAGTGCCGCCGACATGCCGCGCGTGTTTGACCGTGGTTTTACCGGCAGCAATGGCAGGGAAAGTGGGTCGGCAACTGGAATGGGTCTTTATCTTGTGTCGCTTATGTGTTCGCGGCTAAGTCTTGGTGTTTCTCTTGCTAGCGAAGAGGGCGTGGGCACGCGTGTTATGCTTTCATTTCCGCACGATCGCAGGCGTTTGCACGAGCAGGGAATAAAATTTTCCTAAAAATGGTCAAAACTTCCGACTTTCCACGATTAAACTGCCCTACGGTTGACCTGAATTGTGGAGGACACTGGGCAAACAGTGTTCAATGATGCCTCGACGGGGGTTGTGTGTCGATTGTTGGTGTCATGATTGCGTTTGGGAGGTGCGGGCTTTAGCCCGCCCGAGCAAACGCAGCATTGCCCAGAACTAGCTATATATTACACTATTGGCATCATGCCGCCCTTCCGA
>NZ_JAAKEF010000025.1:0-24563 GCF_011039055.1 Adlercreutzia sp. ZJ154 | reverse complement strand
TCAAGTCAGAATCCTACGCACTTTTTGCCTATATGAAAGTCGAGTGGTATCGACTTCAGAGGCATCTATTTGGTATCTGAACAGGGAAAACAGCATGAATTTTTACACCCTTTTCTGCCTATATGCCTTTTTGCGCTCTTTAAGCCAGACATTGTCGAATTTCAAAAACGTGGCAATACAACGCACTATTCGCATCCAAATCAGAAGACTATGTTTAGGGCGTTTGCTATTAGGCCCCAGAAAACTCCTGTTACATATAATGCTGCTATTATGGCAAGATTTTGCTTCCAATGACGATTTGCGCGTGCAAGCACTAAAATCCCCACGCCTGCCGATACCAAAAGCCCCGCAAGCATAGCCCCTGCACCAAGCACACCTTCAATGTACAAATCGGCTATTACTACGCTAGCAGCACAATTGGGAATAAGCCCAACAAGCGCCGAAGCAAACACGGCAAATTCAGGATTAGCTTCCATAAAGTTACCTAGAATATCCTCGCCAACCACTTCAAGTACAGCATTGAGCACTATAGTTATAAAGAAAATAAACACCATTACCTGCACCGTATGCTTTAGAGCCGATACAAGTATGCCCTTCCAGCCAGCATCGTGACTATGATCGTGCTGGTGATGCTCGTGGGTGCAATCACTACAACAATCATCTGCATGCTGATAAGCTAATTGCGGATTCGCAGTACACGTGGCACAGTCACCAGAACAACCACAATTGTCGTGCTCACATAATTCGTGTATGCGAAGATCTTGCTTGTCGCGTCTGGCTAGACGCAGAACTGCGTCTACAATAAATCCCATTACCATGCCAATAATTACCTTTGCGCCCATGATAGACAAAATGGTATTGGGCGGCACTTGTTCAGCTATGAATATCGGTAGCATCTCGTCGGACGTTGACAGAAATACTGCAAACAATGTGCCAAGCGTAATAACGCGTCCCGCATATAAAGTAGCGGAAACTGCAGAGAAACCACACTGAGGCACAACACCAAGAAATGCACCTATCACAGGTCCTGCAGCCCCGGCATGTCGTATAGCATTTTGAGTTTTCGCACCAGTCTTGTGCTCAAGCCATTCCATAAGAAGATAGGTAACGAATAAAAACGGCACAAGATAGAGCGTATCTTCAAACGAGTGCCCTAAAACATGTTCTGCTATATAAAGAAAACTGTCCATAATTGGATTCTATCTCAATAAAAATAGTAACGTGCGCGACGTGCTACAATCCCGCAACAATAAGGGTCCCGAAGGACCCTTATTGTTGTATCTGTGTGAACAACTGAGCATTGCGCACGTAAGCTTGCACCGCTTTGCTCCTTTGGTGGCTCTTAGTACATTCCTGCTCCGCCGCCACCCATAGCACCAGCCAAAGCGCTCAGATCGGGACCTTCAGCCGGGATTTCATTAATAGTTGCTTCGGTTATAAGGATAAGAGATGCAACAGATGCAGCAGACTGTAGAGCGGTACGTGTAACCTTTACAGGATCGTTCACGCCCATAGAAATCATATTGCCACACTCGCCAGTCTTGTAGTTGCGACCCCAACCTGCCTCAGCCTTCTTAACCTCGGCAACCTCAACAGAGCCCTCAAAACCAGCGTTTTCAGCAATAGCGCGCATCGGAGCTTCAAGTGCCTTGCGAATAATTGCCACACCAACTTTTTCATCATCGTCAGCATTAATGGCATCAAGTGCAGGAATAGCGTTTATAAGAGCTACGCCGCCGCCGGCAACAATGCCCTCTTCAACAGCTGCGCGAGTAGCCTGCAGCGCATCCTCTATGCGGCTCTTCTTTTCTTTCAGTTCGCTTTCAGTTGCAGCGCCAACCTTCAAAACCGCAACGCCGCCAGAAAGTTTGCTTAGACGCTCTTGCAGTTTCTCACGGTCAAAATCGCTTTCTGTGCGCTCTAGTTCAGCCTTAATCTGAGCAACGCGCGCATCTATATCAGCCTTGTTGCCAGCGCCATCTACAATAAGAGCATTGTCCTTGGTAACTTTTACAGTCTTAGCAGTACCCATCATATCGATAGAAGCATCAGCAAGTGTCATGCCGAAATCTTTATCAATAACCTGTGCGCCAGTAACAGCTGCTATGTCTTCCAAAATACGCTTGCGCCTGTCGCCAAAGCCAGGAGCCTTAATTGCAACCACATTCAGCGTGCCGCGTAGTTTGTTCAGAAGCAGTGTTGCCAAAGCCTCGCCATCAACATCCTCAGCAACTAGGAACAGCGGACGACCGCTGCGCATAACTTCTTCTAGCAGCGGAATAAAATCTTGCACGTTGCTGACCTTCTGGTCTGTAAGCATGATGTAAGGGTCTTTCAAAACCGCTTCCATCTTTTCCATATCGGTAGCCATGTAGGGGCTGATGTAGCCGCGGTCGTACTGCATGCCCTCCACAATGTCCATTTCGATGCCGAATGTTTGCGACTCTTCAACCGAAATAGCGCCATCGTGACCAACGCGATCCATAGCTTCAGCGATCTTTTCGCCAATTTCAGCATCGCCAGCAGAAATTGTGCCTACATTAGCGATTTGCTCTTTTGTGGAAACCGGTGTTGCAACATCTTTAATGGCGTTTACAACAGCATCGGTAGCCTTTTCAATACCGCGGCGAATGCCCAGCGCATCGGTACCAGCAGTAACGTTCTTTAGACCTTCAGACACAATAATGTCGGCAAGTAAGGTAGCAGTTGTGGTGCCATCACCTGCAACATCGTTTGTTTTTACTGCAACTTCGCGTACAAGCTGAGCGCCCATGTTCTCAATAGGATCTTCAAGCTCTATTTCTTTAGCAACAGTTACGCCATCGTTAGTAATGGTAGGTGCACCATAAGACTTCTCAAGCGCAACATAGCGACCCTTAGGTCCAAGAGTTACCTTAACAGCATCGGAAAGTTTCTTTACGCCCGCACCAAGTGCTGCACGCGCATCCTGCTCAAATGTAATTGCTTTTGCCATATTCTTATATCCTTTCGGTTATTTATTAACTACGCAAAGACAGCGTAAATATCATCTGCGCGGACAATTAGTACTTCCTCGTCGTCGCAAGAAATTTCGTTTCCGCCATACTTGCTATAGACCACACGATCGCCCACTTTTACGGGCACCTCAATACGGTTGCCATCCTTGTCAAGACGACCTTCTCCCACAGCAAGAACGGTGCCAGTCTGCGGTTTCTCTTTGCTGTCACCAGCTAGAAACAGTCCCGATGCTGTTGTAGTTTCAGCTTCGTCCTGCTTAATGATGACACGATCACCCAGCGGCTTAAGATTCATGTTTGACTCCTTCTTTGGTCACGTTTCTTAATCTAAAGTTAAGCCAATATCTAATTCTAAAAATTAGCACTCAAGAATACCGAGTGCTAAAGTGGTGTATATATTAGCACTCAAAGCCTCCGATTGCTAATTAAAAGGCGAATTTTTTTACAAGAGATAACGTTAATCTTACAAAGTCCCCGGACAAACTAGTCCACTTTCGTAGGCAAATACCACAAGCTGTGCTCTATCATGAGAATCTGTTTTCGACATAATGCGCGCAAGGTGCGTCTTTACCGTAGCTGGCGAAATGAATAGTTCTTTAGAGATAAGCTCGTTAGAAAGCCCGCGCGCTACCAATGTAAGAATCTCGCGCTCTCTGTCGGTCAATGTTGCCAACAAAGCATTCGACTCCGCATTCCCTAAAGATACTGCTCGTTTCCCCGTAGCCGCAAATGTTTCCACCAAACGGCGCATCACACTTGGCTGAATAAGCGCATCCCCCGCAGCAACAACGCGAATAGCATGCACTATTTCATCAGGATCGGCATCTTTCAAAAGAAACCCACTTGCGCCTGCTTCTAGCGCATCGTAGACATATCTATCTACATCAAACGTTGTCAATACAAGTATATGCGTGCCTGACAACAATGGGTTGTGCGCTATATCGCGCGTAGCACTTATGCCATCTTTTCCGGGCATACGTACATCCATCAGCACCACATCTGGTCGCATGAGTTGAGCCATTCGTACAGCTTCGTCCCCATCAGATGCAGCGCCTATCACATCTATATCGGAATACGTTCCCAATATTGCCCGATATCCGCTGCGAACAAGTTCCTGATCGTCTGCTATTAGTACATGAATTTGTTTATCATCCATTGTTTTCACCTAGTGAATATCTACATGCGCCACTGGAATACGTACACTTATCTTAGTTCCTGCCGTATTGCTGGGTGATATATAGAACGTTCCGCCAAGGACTTTTACCCGCTCTCGCATGCCCTCGATTCCATGACCCATCGGCGCATCTGATTTAATTCCGCAACCATCATCTTCAATATCGAGCATTGCAACATCACTATTAATCGTCAAGCTGATAGACGCTTTGCTTGCGTGAGAATGCCTAACTATATTAGTAGCCGCTTCGCGCGATATGCCATAAAGCGCCATACTTATGTAAGCCGGCAGAGTATCTTTGCGCCCGTCTACGCGAAGCGATACCGCCAATCCCGCCTCTTCCAAATAATCCTTCAAACCAGATAATTCATCTATGCCCATCATGGGCTGTATGTCAGCATCTGATGAGCCATCACGCAAAACAGCAATCATGCCGCGCATTTCCGAAAGCGCATCTTTAGAAGTTTTGCGAATGTTGTCTAAAGCGTGTTTGGCTGCCTCCGGATCTGTCTGTATAAGCGCAGCAGCCGCCGCCGACTGTATGCTTACAGCAGACAACGAATGTGCCGTTATATCGTGCACTTCTCGCGCTATGCGCAGCCTTTCTTCCTCCACGCGCTTTTCAGCGTGAATTTCACGTGTGCGCTCGGCTTCGGCAGCGCGAGCAGCCAGCGCCTTCACAGAATCTTGTCTAGCATGAAGAGCAAACCCGGCAAAAGCAACAGCCACCACTATGGCTGTGTTCTGCACCAACATAAGCATTGCAAGTGAAGATGTAGGAGCAAAAAACGCACAACCCGCAACTGTTACTAACAACACACCGCCTGCCAATGCGGCTTCATATTTGGTGCATTCATACGCAACTGTAAACAACGCAATTAGTGGACCTACAAGCGAAAGCGTTGTGGCACCCATTTGCATTTCAAAAAACGCCCACAATAAAGTTGTAACCACAAACACAACCCACGGAAGACGTCGGCGTACCGTCAGAGGAATACATGTAAGCGCCACCATTAATATTCCCCATCCGGAAAGCGTTATTGTACGGACCCCAAGCAAGCGCCGTATAAAATCATCGGGAATCATTAGATTAGCCGAGGCGCTCATCTGAAGAAGACCAAATCCAAAAGCGCCTAATGCTATAACAGCATCCACAAGCCAATCCGTACCGCTCATGGGCACATCGCGAAGGTATAACCTAAACCTGTGCTTATTCATAGAATTGCACGCTCGGATATGGCGGCTCCATAGCACGCTTAAACGCATTAGCCTCAAAACGCTGCAAAATGTTTTGCACCCGAGCCTTAGAAAAACCCATATTTACAACTGATTGCACATCGGCATTATGTTCAACCAGTTCTATCAAAATAGTATCTAGCGTTTTATAGTCTATGCCAAGCGCCTTTTCATCCAACTGTCCCACCGACAATTCCGCAGACGGAGGTTTTTCTATTACATTACGCGGAATGGGGGCAATTTCGCCTGCGTCTAGCGCCTGCTTATTACGCCATTCACACATCTGATATACCTGCGTCTTGTATATACCACCAATAGGCGCAAAAGCACCCGCCGCATCACCATACAGCGTTGAATAGCCCATGGCAGCTTCCGATTTATTACCAGTGTTCAGCATAAGCCAACCATACATATTGGAAAGCGCCATAAGCACCACTGTGCGGCAGCGCGCCTGTGTGTTTTCAGATGCTAAGCCGTCAAAAGGCGACGCAGTAGCGTCTGAGATATTTTTCGCGAAAGCATTGTAGGGTTCAATAATTGGAATGGTTATAGCGTCTATTGCTAAATTTTCCGATAGCTGCTTTGCGTCACTTACGGAATGATCGCTAGAATAAGGACCCGGAAGCAGCACCCCATGCACATTGTTTGCACCCAGCGCATCTGCAGCTATTGCGGCTACTAAGCTGGAATCTATACCACCAGAAAGACCTATAACAACATGCGTAAACCCAGCGTTATGCACAAAACTTGCAGTTGCATCTTTGCACGCCTCGTATATATCGGCAATCTGCATGTTCAACCCCTATAAAGCACTAAATTGCACGAATCTTTTCAGCTAACCACGATGCCCACTCTTCTACACCGCTGCCCTTTGTAGCAGCTATAGGAAAGATTGGAGCCGTAGGATTTAGCCTATGAACCTCATCGCGAAATGCTTGCTCGTTAAAGTCGAACACAGGCATAGTGTCAACTTTGTTAAGCACAATTGCATCAGATACCTGAAAGACACCCGGATATTTCAGCGGTTTATCATCGCCTTCAGGAACCGACAAAATCATAACCTTGGCATTTTCGCCTAAATCGAAATCGGTAGGACACACTAAATTGCCCACATTCTCAATTATTATCAGGTCAAGCCTATCAAGGTCTAACACGTCTACAGCACGCTTTATCATCGCGCTTTCCAGATGACATGCACCGCCAGTATTTATCTGCACAGCCGATGTACCTTGGCGCTTAATCTTTTCAGCATCTACGCTGCTAGCTATATCACCCTCAATAACGGCTATGTTGAATTCGTCGCGCAACGCATCTATCGTGGCAAGAATTGTAGATGTCTTACCCGACCCGGGGCTTGCAAGCAAATCCAGTACAAACACGCCCGCATCGGCAAAACGCTGGCGCAACTGAGCAGCTATAGCGTCGTTTTTCTCCAGAATGGGTTGTTTCATATCTATCTGCATAACAGCAAAACTCCTCTGACAGCTAATTTTTAGCTAAAGCATCATCTTCGGGTAAATCTACCTCAATGGAATCTATCTGCAATTCCTTACCTTCTAGTAATTCGGTTGCAAAACTATCACATTCAGGGCAAAACATATTAAATCGATCGTGAGAATATTCTGCACCGCACTCTAAACAGCGGCTTTTCGGATGCACCATAATAATATTTAGCTTGGCACCTTCTGTGAAAGGGTCGCCCTCGGTTAGTGCCTCAAAAGCAAACACAAGCGCATCTTCAATGGCTTCAGTCATATCTCCTATGCGCAATGTAACTTCCAACAAGCGAGTAGCTCCGGCATTTTTGGCTGTTTCTTTTGCGGCATCCAAAACACCGGTCATTATGCCCAATTCGTGCACTTATTCGTCTTCCTCTGCGGCTAGTTCTTCGTTTTGTTGCTTTATGCGTTTTGCTAGCACTATACGCGCAAGCAGCAAACTAACTTCATACAGCGCCACCATCGCAGCAAACATAAGAAGCATTGTTACAGGTGAAGCATCTGGAGTTACCATGGCGCATAAAATCATCAACGATACATAGACGATACGCCAGCTAGAACGCAATTTTTTATATGGTATAACATCGAATATAACCAAATAGAAAATGATTAGGGGCAACTCGAAGGCGATACCAAAAGCTATTTCAAATTTGATGATTATATCTATGTAAGATGACATTCTAGGCGCAACATAACCCAAGCCTTGCGCCTGCTCGGTCAGCCACTGAAATGCTGCATTCAATATAATAGTGTAGCAAAACACGGTTCCAAGTATGAAAAGCACAACAGCAATAACAAATGTGGGCATAAACCACTTACGCTCTTTCGGCTTTAGGGCAGGCAGAAAGAACGCAAGGATTTGCCACAAAATAACAGGCGATGTTGCTACAACGCCGAAAAATAATGCTATTTGGAACCTTACCGCAAACGCCTCGAACGGATCTAGCGCCATCATTTCTGCCCAACCGGTATCAACATCTACCGGAATGTAGGGCGTAATTGGCAGTAGTAAGAATTGACCCATTGCCGGCGCTGCGAAATAAAAGATACATACAGCAACCGCTAAGCAAGCCACTATACGTACAAGACGCATGCGCAATTCGCCTAAATGATCAAAGAGGGGCATTCTTGCAGGACCTATAGGCATGACTACTTTGCCACCTCCTCAATAGACTGGGCGCTTTTGGTGCTAGTTGCATCGGTAACAGAAGTTGCAGTTTTTACAGCCACATCGGTTTTTGGATCTTGCTTGGCAGTAGAAACCTTTTCTTCAGATACACCAGCTTTTTCGGCAGATTCCTGCGTTTTGGCAGCTTCGGCAGCTGCCGCCTCGGCAGCCTTGCGCTCGGCACGTTCGCGATCGTATTTTGCTTTACGCTCCGCAAAACTAACCGACTTTTCCGATAGTTTTTCTGCCGCTTTGTCTGTAGCGTCGGTCACAGCAGCCTGCGCCGTGCGCGTTTTACTCTGCGCCTCATTTGCAGCCTGCTCTATAACTTCTAGTGGATTTTTTAGTGGCGCATCAGAATCTTTATCGATAAAAGACTGTGTGCTTAAAGTACCTTTCATTTCTTCTTGAGCATTCCTAAATTTTGCTATGGCATGCCCAACAGTCTTAGCAATTTCAGGCAGTTTATCAGGCCCAAAAATAAGGAATCCGAATAGAAGGATGAGGAATAACTCAAAACCACCTATACCGAACACTGGCTAACCTCACATTCCTAAAACCGCGATAGCCATAGTGGGTATGCCCAAAGCCAGTACCAAAATGGCACATATCACCACTGTGAATATCTTTTTTATGCGCTCAGAGCGCTCTTTTTGAGCTTTTATCGCAGCTTCACGTTGCTTGGCTTGTTCTATCTTCGCCTCGCGTTGCTGGCGCGTCATTTTATGTTTGCTAGATTTGCCCATTGCCTACGCTTTCAGCTTAGCGCGAATTTCTATAACACGCGCAATATTCTTCGCTACTTCAACGTTCACGTGCCAATTATTTTTCTCGTATAGCGTCTTGCCGCCGATCATGGTCATTAATACATCGCTGGCAGTACAGGTGCTAACCAAGGCAGATATTGGGTTTTGATCTAGCGATTGGTGCGATGCCGATAAGTCTACAGCTATTATATCTGCCAGTTTTCCCACTTCAAGAGAGCCTATTTTATCTTCTTGCCGCAAAGCCTTAGCGCCGCCTATAGTTGCTAATTCTAAAATCTCTTGGCTTGTTATGAAGCGGCTAGTGTCGCTTGCGCGGTGCAGCAATTGCCCCATACGCATCTCAGACAACATATCGGTAGATTCTGTAGCCGCAGGCGAATCGGTACCAAAACCAACGCGAAGACCAGCTTTCAAGAATTGCGACAAAGGAGCCACGCCCATGCCCAGTTTTGCGTTGGCGCTAGGACATGTACATATGGCAACATCAAATTCACGAAGCTTCTTTATATCTTCATCGGTTACATGCACAGCGTGAATCAGTAAAACATTAGGCGCATCGAACGCACCCCAATTTAGCGCATAGCGCACAGGGGTAACACCAAATGGCAGCCAAGGTGGAATTTCCACGTACCCGCGAACTTCTTCATCCATATTGTCTACAGCAAACATAGATGAACCATACATTACGAAGTTATATTCTTCGCGACTGCCAGCCAAGCGCATAGCCACCGGCAAATCGTCACGAATAGCAATGTCGGTAACACGCTGAAAAACAGACGGATGGTTTGCATATATAGCGGCAGGTGCAATTCCTACCGTTATGCGCTCTGGGTCGAAATCTTCTTTCCATCGGTTTATGTCGCGCTGGGCAGAATGCATAGCGTAATCAACACGCATTTTATCCATTGCGCCCACTTCGCGATAAATTACGCCGCGAAGCCCTAGTTCTTGCGCCGCACGACCAGCAGCGCCTGTACTGGTTATGTCAACCACTGTGGTAATGCCCGACGAAAGAGCATCCAGCCCACCGAGAATTGCAGAATCATACCAATCAGACTGTTCTAACTGAATGCTTCTATCGAGAACCGCCATAATCCATTCAGAATAAGGTTTATCCGCTACAACACCGCGCAATACCGATTTTTCAAGACGTGTATGCAGGTCAATAAGACCGGGCATTATGGCCGCCATTCCAAAATCTTCCACGTCTTCATCGGGATAGCGCAGACGTAGTGAATTTAGATCGCCTATATCTGCAATTCGATCTTCCCGAACAAGCACCGCCCCATCCAATATGGGTTCACTTGTAATAGGGAATACATATTTCGCAGTGATGAGCATTGAACCTCGCTTGATGCGTTTTTCTTTTCCGTAGAATGATAACAGAGCGCGGGCATCAATCGAACACCCGCGCACAAACTGAAATGTTTTTTCGGCACAAAAAGTTGTGCCTGCTTATATCTTATTGGATTTATTCGGAAGCCGTATCTGTTTGTTCGCCTTCAGCAGCTGCCGGTTGGTCCTCTGTCGTCTCATTTGGGCTTGCAACAATAACCTCTACTTTATAAGTAGCCCCTTCAGGTAAGCCATTCTTTTGTACATCGGCAGCATCTGTATACTTCTTCATAAAATCTTCGAACGCCTGATTTTGCACAACAGAGTCGGCTTGAGTGCGATAAAGCACCACTACATCAGCAGGAACACCATCTAGCGATTCGGCATTAGCGTAGTCTTGCTCGTAGGTTTTTATGAGGCTAAGCACCAACTCATCGTCTGCCTTTACTTTCTGAGTATCTGTTGACTCAGACATCTTCGCAGAAGCGCGGTCTATCAGATTTGCCAACTCTTCCCCACCCGACTGACGCAGCGTGCTGGTTATTTGCGAAACCGTAGAGTCAAGCTGACTTGTTCCAGTGGCTTTATAGAACAATTCGCGCTGCAGAAGTTGCTGACGCAAGCTGTCTTTGTATTGGTCTTCTGTCATACCGGAATACTTCAGAGCAATTCGCCAGCTAGATTCATTACCAGCACTTTTCTTAGCTTGTTCGAATGCAGCCTCAACATCTTCATCGGTTACTTCTATGCCGTTTTCCTTAGCAGCTTGGCGTACTATTTCCTCATTCACAAAATTATCTACAACTATTTCACGAAGCGACTCTGGCGTATAGCCGTTCTGACCCATATAGCTGCCCCAAGCTTCGTCGTCAGTTAAATCGTTTGTCTGACGGAAATTATCTATGTAGGCAGATACTGCATTTTCACCAATTTCCACACCGTTTACCGTAGCAGCAACACCGCCCGATGTGTCTGTAGTATCTATTACCACCACATCCATTTCGGTTTCCTGCTGCGGTTGCGGCTGCGAACACCCAGCCATAGCAAACACAGTTAGTGACGCAATAAGAACTGCACCTACAAATTTTTTATAGCTTTTCAACATTTCGATGTTTCTCCTATTATTCGTGAATATGTGTTCATCATTTTACATTCCATACATAAAAGCAAATCGCAGATATTGCGAAAACGCGAAACATACAATTACAATTCAAATCTTGTGTTGAAATTAATCGATTGGACTAGGAGATAGTGTGTTATCCGAACGCTTTTTAACAAAACTTGTAAAAACTATGACGCGGCACACACTAACATTGAAGCCAACTTCGGAAACATTCATGCCAGAACCGGAGGAAAATAGGCGCTACATGCTTTATATGCATGTGCCGTTTTGTGAAAGATTGTGTCCATATTGCAGCTTTAATAGGTATACATATCGTGAAGAGATTGCCAGACCTTACTTTGAAAGCATGCGCAAAGAGATGCTGATGCTGCGAGATTTAGGGTATGACATAGAAAGCATCTACGTAGGCGGCGGCACGCCAACAATAATGCTAGACGAGCTATGCGAAACGCTTGATTTGGCGCGCGATACGTGGAATATCGAGGAAGTGGCAAGTGAGACAAATCCGAATCATCTAGTACAGCCATGGCTAGATAAAATGCATGGACGCGTACAGCGGCTATCGGTGGGCGTACAAAGCTTCAACAATGAACTTCTAAAGACTATGGATCGCTACGATAAATACGGCAGCGGAGAAGTAATAATGGAGCGTATAGCGCAAGCTGTACCCTATTTCGATTCGCTGAATGTGGATATGATTTTCAACTTCCCCACACAAACTGAAGACATGTTATTTGCCGATTTGGAGCACATAGCTATGTGCGGAGCAAGACAGACAACATTTTCGCCGCTTTATATATCTGGCGCTACAGCTGACAATATGAACCGCACGCTGGGAAAAATGGATTGGAAACGCGAACTGCGCTTCTACCGCATAATAGATGGAGTTTTAGCTGAGGGTGCCCATCCGCTATTTCGCCGCGAAACTGTATGGACATTCAACCGCTTAGGGGCCGATGGAAGCGATGACCACGCCTTAATACATGACGAATACCAAACATCTTATGTGGATTATCCTGCCATAGGCAGCGGCTCTATAACGCACTTGGCAGGTGCGCTGTATGTAAACGACTTCAGCATAAGCGACTATAACCGACATATTGAGGAAGGTCGCATGCCCATTATGGGAAAATCGACGCTAAGCAAGCGCGATTTAATGCGATACAATTTCCTTTTGAATTTGTATCGATTACGATTTGACAAACGCGCTTTCCGCGACGAATTTGGTGTATCAGTAGAATTCGGGCTTCCGGCTGAAATGGCATTCATGCGACTAAATGGCGCATTTGCAACTGATACCAAAGATGAACTGACTTTGACCGAAATGGGGCGCTATTTGGTGCTAGTAATGTACAGACAATTCCTAAGCGGTATGAATAATTTGCGCGAACAGGCACGAGCCGAACTTTCGGGGTCTGAGAGACAGCTGCTGTTTGGAAATGGCACGATATATACGAACATGGACGAATAGATGAGCATAGATACCGCAACAGGAGCAGAGGCACCATCAGAGATTTCATCCGCACGTGTGAAGCTGATTTTTTCGCACATTGCGCCTAAATACGAACGCTTTAACGCCATTTCAAGTTTTGGAACTTATAAAGCGTGGCTGCATAAAATGGCAAAGATGGCTGCCATTAATGGTGATGCACGTGTGCTTGACGTGGCAGGAGGCACAGGTGATGTTACTTTCGAAATAGCACGCACGAAAAAACCGGCACATATAATGTGTACCGATTTAGTACCCGAAATGCTAGAAGTTGCACGTAAACATTTTGCAGATGGACGCGCAGATGGCGTGCCAGTAGATTTCATGGTTGCCGACGCGCAGGCGTTACCGTTTGAAGACGAGCAGTTTGACGCTGTAACAGTGGCTTACGGGATACGCAACATGCCCGACCGTCCGTTGGCGCTGCGCGAAATGTTGCGTGTGCTGAAGCCGGGCGGAAGCCTTACTTGCCTAGAATTTTCTACGCCGAAAAATGCAATTTGGCGTTCACTATATGGTTTTTACTTACGCCACTTAATTCCTTTTTGGGGCGGTCTTATTGCAGGAGAGCGCGAAGGGTTTGTCTACTTAGGAAATTCCATTCGCGCATTTCCCGATCAGCAAAGCCTTGCAAAAATGATGGAAGATGCTGGGTTTAAAGATATTGCATGGGTAAACTGCACAGGCGGCATAGCAGCCGTACATACAGCTTACAAGCCCTTATAAACCCGCAAGGCTAGTTTAGCTGCTACACCACACGAAACGTACCGTCAGTGAATACGCGAATAGTGCCATTTTCACCGGCTTGTTCTATTGCTGCACCAATAACCTCGCGCACGCGATTCGTTTTGCGCTTATAGCCTAGCAAACGCATGGTAGCCTCTATTAAATCTTCGTAGGTTAGTTTTTCTTGACTTTTCAGTGCAGCAAGTATTGCCGCAACCAATTCTTGATACGGATACTCTGTTATTTGGCGATTAGACTCTTCGTCGGTGGGACGAAATATGCAGTAGGTTTTCGGATCTTGATCGCCACGCCACACAAATGTGCAACCGTTAAATTCAGTTTGTTTCGCATTAATCTTGCGATTGAACAGCCATTCATTATGCGATTGAATATCGCGACCGCTGCGCTTTATGCCAAAGCTAGCGCGCACAGTGTTGAACAGGCGCTGTTTTTCAACCGGAGCTTCAGCCTCTATAACTTTGCGCATGCGCTCTACTATGGCTTCTTGCCACATACTGCGCTGATAATCGTCGGAATCTATGGGAGTGTTGGGCAGTTTAGCGGTTTTGTATTCCTTGGCGTTACCACCAAGGTTTTGCGCAGGTGAAAATGTTTGTGCTACATGCGCAGCTGTGTTTTCTGCAGAAACTTGTACAGTGTGTGCAGCTTCTGCAGCATCCGCTCGACTATTTGCACGCGCAACTTGAGCATGGGCATTCTCTATTTCTGTCTGTGCCGCGCGAATGCGCTCGTTAGCTTCTTCTGCACGCTCTTTTTCGCGCCTGTAGCCATCGCTTAATGCACGATAACGCTCGGCGGTCATAACGACAAAACGCTCGGTGCCACCCATAGTAACGATGGCTTTGCCGCTACCCTCTTCAACAAGCTCTAGCAGCTCTAGTACATCTTCTAATTCAGAAACTTCGAATCTATCACCCATGCTTACTCCTTACAAAATACCATGCAAGCATGTTAATTTCGTAATACAACCAAAGTCAATAAATATCAAATCAAACCGCCGAATAAGCATGGATACAAACAAATATAGTCAATTGACATTTTTAACTACATGATTCGGGTTCTAGCATACAATTGTTATAAGCAACCTACATATAAGGCATTAGTTAGCGCTGCGCTACTATCAGCACAATTGCGCCGCTAATGCCAATGCGCTACAAAAGGATATTAGCTAATGGAACGCAAGGCGAATACGACTAAAAGCACAACACCATCTGGTATACGCGAGGGGCTTTGGTCGCCCATTTTCATTTTAATTCTTACATGCACGCTTTCAACATTTCTCGTGGGACAAGGCATAAACGCTGGCACTTCGGTTTATCTTGAACGCATTGGCGGCTCTGTCGGGCTTGCCGGAATAGGCGCGCTATGTTTTTCGGTGGCAGCCGGTGTAGCGCGTATTATAAGCGGTCCTGTTATAGACACGCGCGGCAGACGTATCGTTATTATGGCTGGTGCAATCGTTATGTTTGTTGGCTGTATTGGTCCTCTTGCCGCCAATGACGGTGCCTCTTTTGTTCTATGGCGCATATTGCAAGGTGCAGGATTTTCGGCAGCCACAACAGCTACCGCAACCGCCGCAGCAGATGTGCTTCCGTTTTCGCGTATGGGGGAAGGCATTGGATACTACGGATTAGGTCAAGCTGTATCTATGTCTATAGGACCAGCTCTTGCAATTTTCCTTGTATCTACCGACCCGGCACAAAATTTCTATTTTGGATGCGCCGCATGCAGTCTTTTAGCGTTTGTACTTAGCTTGTTGATTCGCTATGAAAACAACCCATACAAACTTCCTGCCACATCCGAATACCGCGTCCGCCAAGAGCAAAACAGAACCGCTAACAAAGAGACAAAAACGTCTAATGCAGCCAAAAAGCAAGAGTTACACGGCTGGCATCGTGTACTTGATAGCGTGTTTGAACCAAAAGCGCTGCCGGGCACAGTACCCATCCTTTTCATGTGTGGTGCGTTTTCATTCAACATTTTCTACATGGGGCTGTTGGGCAATTCTTTGAACGTAGGCAACCCGGGTATTTTCTATACAGCTTCAGCCGTAGTTATGATTATAGTGCGCTTAACATCTGGTCGCTTTATGGATAAAGTTGCACCAATTCATATTATGGAAGTTGCTGTAGTGGCTGGTCTTGTATGTTTCGCAATGCTTTTGGCATGCACTATAGGCGCATTTGGACATATAACCGAACTGATCTTCTATATTTCAGGGCTGCCTTTTGGACTGTGTATGGGTCTAGCTGTACCCGTAAACCAGACAGTTGCCGTGCGCTTTAGCCCAGCCGATCGCTGGGGCGCAGCAAATGCGCTTTTTATGCTTGGTGTAGACATAGGTAACGGTGCACTCTCGGTTGCATGGGGCTTCCTAAGCGAAACTCTAGGATTCACTGCTACAATTTGCGCCGTAATTTTATGCCTTATAACTGCCTATATATCAGCGCGTATCGTATATCCAAAATAAAACACACCCACCAATAGCTACAAGCAATAAAGCGCAAATTACACAATTTATGATTGCGCGTTAAACTCTATCTTCCAAATCCATCATCATAAGGAAAACGTTATCGCGCATATTGCGTGATTCCTGCCTGCTTATGCGACCTTCTTCAAACATATGCTGAATTTGCCCTAACTCTATTTGGTAAGCCAAGCGCCTTATATCGTCCGACTCATCAACCACACGAATTGAAGTAGTGACGCTTGTGCGTGACTGGCTCAATGCCGCAATACTCGCCTCATATTCCATAATTAACTTACTTGCGTCTTCAGTTGCAACAGTGCTTTTCTGCATTTCAGCCTTCAGAACTTCCACCACATAACGCGCCGCCTCTTCCTGCAAACGACGCATTTCCTCGCCATTGTCTGTCAGTTTTGAATCGGGCAATTGGCGCACTATTGCCAAGCGCATTCGCACAAATGCTATCCTAATATGCGATACCCACTTCTTAGCATCGAATCGCTGCCCTGCCCCATGCTTTATCAATTTTTCCATACGCTCTAAGCGACCCAAGAATTCGTACCCAACATCAGAACTTACAATTCCTTGTTCCATAAGTTCTAGCGTATGCTCTTCTTCCCAATTTAGCACCTGCAGACGCAACGCAACTATAGAGCCATCGTTGGCATCTATCATATTCTTAGTATTTTCAAGCCTATCCTGATAGCTTTTAATGACTACCCTAGTAGCCCTGCGATTACGTTTTGTTTGTTGCGCGGTTAACTCTTCTATAACGTTGCGCAGAATGTCTCTTAGTACCTCAAAATAGTTATGGCGCGCATCAATTTCAGATTGCTTGCGTTCTTTCTTGGGCGCAACCAACGGAACTACAAATGTAGCAAGCAAAAGCGTAATCAATATAACGCCGCAACCTAAGAAAATTAGTAAACTACGTTCGGGAAAACGAGCTCCCGTAGACATAAATATTGGCATCGTAAATAGAATGGAAAGCGTAATAGTACCTTTAGCGCCGCAAAGTGTAGTTATAAGCGCATCTCTAGCGTTTGTTCGGCTGAATTTGTACGGTTCACCACCATTTCTGCCGGGGCGGCGCGCATGCCACAATTCCATACATATACACCAAATAAATCGCACGCCCATTAAAATTAGCGTAATAAACAAAATGTAGGCAATTAGCGAAAAATTATTGAGCGTCTCGTCTGCCCACACATAGCGCATAGATGCAGGCAGCTGTGTTCCTAGCAAAATAAACACAATGCCATTTAGCGCAAATGACAAAACTTGCCAAACATTGCTAGAAACAATGTTCATGCGCGCAATAGAGGGACTGTTTGTGCGTGGAGTTATTACGTTCAAAAGACCAGCAACTACAACAGCAATAATGCCGCTAACATGGATAGATTGCGCCAATAAATACACTATGAATGGCACGCACAATTCGTATAGCACATGGAAAGTGGCGCTTTCTATTCCCAAATCGCGGAACTTACGCAACGCCAAATTCGCCACATAACCCAAGACAGCGCCGCATATTAATCCCCCGAAAAATTCCACCAAAAACGACACGCCCGCATCTGCTATAGAGAACGCTCCCGTAACCGCTGCAGTTAGCGCAAATTGAAACATTACGATGCCCGAAGCGTCGTTTAACAGCAGTTCGCCTTTAAGTATTCCCCATTGGCGCTCGGGTATAGATATCTGTTTTGAAAGCGAGGTGACAGCCACAGCATCTGTTGGTCCCAATGCTGCGCCAAGCGCAAGTGCCGCCGCAATACTAATAGACGGTATAAGCGAATGCAGCGCAAAGCCAATTATTACAGCAGTTACTATAACCAAACCGATAGCTAGGGATAAAATTGGAGCTTTGTTTACCCATAATTGCATTCTATCGGCGTTTTTTGCCTCTATGTATAGCAACGGCGCAATGAATAGCACCAAAAACAGGTTAGGTTCTAGGTCTATCGTTATAGTGTCACTGGCAAATATTGCAATAATAACCCCAAGACCAATCTGAATAAGAGGCAGCGAAACGCGCGGAACAACTTGGTCTATTACAGCAGACAACAATACTGCTATTGTCAGGAATAATACAAGCGTCAGAGTTTCCACGCATTTCTCCTCTCGATAAATTCGAATAATATTTTGGAATAATTACTTACTGCGCTAATCGCACTTTAATTGAACGACCTTCCTTCATTATTTCAAAATCGCCCACACTGGCAACATAGCGCCGCATCTGGGCAAAACCTAAATCTCGCACTTTGAAATCTTTGAAACGATCGCGAACTTTATTACCAAGCGATGCAAGTGGAATTCCTTCTGTGCCAGATTCGCGTACCAACTTATAAATATATGCTTGTGGAGTTTCTTCTTGTTCCGCCATTATCTTACGCGAGCGGCGACGGCGCGCGCGTTTGCGCTCATCTGGTTCCTTTTTCGTGTCGTCATCCGATACGTCTTCGCTATATTCAGCTGTACTTTCAGGCTTAGTGCTTTCTACTAATTCAACAGTAACATTGCTATGGTCTTTTGTTATCTTGACGCGGTCGAATTCGTCCAGCAGCTTACTAAGCAAATTCGTGCCATAGTTTCGCACGTCAAAGTCGGGATAGCGCTTCAACATACGGCTCCCCACTTCGCCAAGTCCTGTAGCTTTTCCGTTGTTCAGATTTTCGGTAATAATATCAACAACCGCTTGTTCAACATCTTGTTTATGCATCACGCCACCCTGCTTAGAGCTAGGACCAGCCAGCAATTCCAAATTTGTAAAAACGTCACAAGCGCGCCTAAAAGGAGTTGGTGTTTTCTTTTCACCCATACCAATTACAGTAAGACCACTCTCTCGCAGACGACCTGCCAAACGCGTAAAATCAGAATCGCTGCTTACAATACAAAACCCATCCAAGTTCTCGCCGTAAAGCAAATCCATAGCATCGATTATCATGGCTGAATCAGTTGCATTCTTACCCTGCGTATAGCCAAATTGCTGGATGGGCATTATTGAATTTTCCAACAACGCATCTTTCCATTTAGAGTGCAGTGGAAGCGTCCAATCGCCATATATGCGCTTTACTGTAACGGTTCCATATTTTG
The DNA here is from genome assembly GCF_011039055.1 of Adlercreutzia sp. ZJ154. Classification (NCBI taxonomy): domain Bacteria; kingdom Bacillati; phylum Actinomycetota; class Coriobacteriia; order Eggerthellales; family Eggerthellaceae; genus Adlercreutzia; species Adlercreutzia sp. ZJ154. The sequence goes on along the minus strand of NZ_JAAKEF010000025.1, from coordinate 5,469 downwards.
ATAATTCATCAAGAATCGGCTTAATATAACGTGCTGAAACATTATCTGCATCTATGAGAAGTGCGAATCTGTTGTCGCTTGAAGATTTGCGATCCATTAGGCTCCTTGTATGTTTGTTTTGCAATAGCTGCCTATATGCCTATCATAACAAAAGGTCGCAAACATCTGCGACCTTCTGATAATCCGTTATGTCTTTGCTACCTTTTCAGGCTCATATACTTTCGCGCTATATGGCTGACTATTCAGCGCTTTCCGTATATGCACGCTGGACGCTAGAATCAACGCGAACACCGGGGCTCATGGTTGAAGATACTGCAATCGACTTTACATACTTGCCCTTAGCAGCTGCAGGCTTCATACGTATAATCTCATCGTATACAGCGCCATAGTTTTCAGCAAGAGCCTCAGCGGTAAAGCTAACCTTGCCGAGCACAACATGCACAATGCCAAAACGGTCGGCGCGATACTCAACGCGACCACCTTTAAGTTCATTGATAGCCTTAACAACATCGTTGGTAACAGTGCCCAACTTCGGGTTTGGCATAAGACCGCGCGGACCAAGCACCTTACCAAGCTTGCCAACTTTACCCATCTGATCGGGCGTAGCAACAGCAGCATCAAAATTAAACTCGCCGCGATTGATCTGTTCGGTTAACTCGTCGGTACCCACGATATCGGCACCAGCCTCTTGTGCAGCCTTAGCCGCATCGCCTTCAGCAAAAACCGCAACACGCACAGTCTTGCCAGAGCCATTCGGAAGACTAACCGTACCGCGCAGCTGTTGATCGGCTTGACGGGTATCGATACCCAAACGAAAGTCGCCTGTTACAGTTTCATCAAAATTGGCAGTAGCAATTTCCTTAACAGTTTTCATCGCTTCTAGCGGTGTAAGCTCCTCTGCGGGAACGCTAGCAACTGCTGCCTTGTACTTCTTTGATTTCTTAGCCATTTTTTTAATCCCTTTCGTGGTAATGGCGGGCAGAACCCTTCCACTTCATATGTACACAACGCACTTGCGTTGCATTAACCCTACTATGCCGAAGCACCATCGTCTACAGATTCGCCCTTCAAAAGAGCTGCCAGCTTACGAGTCACTTCGTACTTTTTCTTCATTTCGCGACCCTCAATGCGCACGCCCATTGAACGCGCAGTACCAGCAATAATTTCTTTTGCAGCATCTATATCGTTTGCATTCAGATCGGGAAGTTTGATTTCAGCAATTTCAGTCAGCTGTGCATCGGTCAGTGTGCCTACATTTTGCAGTTGCGGAATACCAGCACCATGCTCAATACCCAGCTTTTCCTTAATAAGAACAGCAGCCGGAGGAGTCTTTGTTATGAAAGTGAAAGACTTGTCTTCGTATACCGTAATCTCAACAGGAATAATAGTGCCAGTCTGATCTTGCGTTTGCGCATTGAATGATTGGCAGAATTGCATAATGTTAACGCCTTGGGCGCCAAGTGCAGGACCAACTGGAGGAGCAGGGTTAGCCTGACCAGCCGGAATCTGAAGCTTTATGAAGCCAGTAACTTTCTTGTCAGCCATTTTTAGTTCCTTAACTCGTTTATCGTTAATACAAATCTATAGTCTGCGTCGCCGCGAGAAGCCCCTGTCCACTAGGGCACGACTACGCTGAATATTCAACCTTAAATTCTTGCCACCTGATCAAATGTAAGCTCCACAGGAGTTTCACGACCAAAGATGGAAACCATAACGCGTACTTTCCCGGCATCGGGCATTACTTCTGCCACAATACCATCAAAATCTTTCAGAGGACCATCGGTAACATGCACCGATTGACCTTCCTCAAGAGTAGTAGATGTACGCTTTGGAGTATCTTGGCTAGTACGTTTCATAATCTTATTGTACTCTTCGCGAGTAAGAGGGCTTGGGTTACCCTGACTACCCACAAAACCAGTTACTCCGGGAGTATTACGGACAGCCGCCCAACTGCGGTCGTCCATTTCCATTTTCACCAAAACATAACCCGGAAAAACTTTTTTCTCAGTCTCTTTGCGACGACCACCATCACGTATTTCGGCAACTCGCTCAGTAGGTATTTCAACCTTGAATACGTTGTTCTCAAGACCCATAGTCTCAACACGTGTCAGAAGGTTATTCTTTACCTTATTCTCGTATCCGGAATAGGTGTGTAGCACATACCATTTTTTAGACATGCTTAGCCTTCCTGAGAAGATTCGCTATCCGTTGCGGCTCCGGGTGCCTCTGCACCGGAATCGCCTTCGCTTGTGCCCTCAGTTGCACCCTGATCAGATTCAGAGGCAGCAGATGCATCCTGAGTCTCGCTAGTTTCGCCTTCGGAAGTAGCATCAGAGCTTGCGCCTTGGTCTGAACCATCGCTAACATTCAAACCAACATTACCGCCGCCACCAGTATTGTCCAATTCATTACTTACTTCTGGCGCCTCGATGCTAGATACACCAATAAGTGCCGGAGTAATAATTAAATTATCGAGGATGGCTACATAGGCACCGAAGAAAACTAGCGCTGCAACAACAACGACAGTCCACTGACCCACATCTTTTTTTGTAGGCCACGTAACCCTTTTCATCTCTGCTCGCACATCGCGAAGGAATTGAAAATGCTTCTTCTTCGGTTTGTCTGCCTTTTTTATATCGGAACCCTTTGAAGCCGCTTTCGACTTCTCAGGCTTGCTTTCCTCGGTGCTGTCCTTCTTTAAAAGACCACGTTTCTTTGCACCGCTTTCAGCAGCTTGTTCGGTTTCAGGCTTTGTATTTTCCGAAGCCTCAATAGACTCCTGCTCACGCTCAGCCTTCTTAGCTTGGCGTGCAGCCGATGCCTTTGCCTTTTGGGTTTTCGATTTCTTAGCCATGTGTTCCTCTGCTTTGCAGTCTTTTTATGGAAAACGTCTTCGCGACTGCACTTCGAAGCCGTCTCATAACGCCAAACAAGCAGCCCTCAAGCTGCTCGTGATGCAAGCTGGCAGGCCAGGAGGGACTCGAACCCCCAACATGCGGTTTTGGAGACCGCCGCTCTACCAATTGGAGCTACTGGCCTATTGCCTGTCTACAAAAAAATCCTTCACACTAACGAGTCTCGCGATGTACTGTATGGCTACGACACCACTTGCAGTACTTCTTGAACTCCAAGCGTTCGGGATTATTCTGCTTGTTCTTCGTGGTCGTGTAGTTACGGCGCTTGCAGTCCGTGCACGCCATCGTGACCAACGTTCGCATGAATACTCCTTTTACGCAATCTTATCGCAAGCTTGCGATTATACACATGAATCTGCAGAATCGGGTCGCAATTCTAAAATTACGACCCGATTTCTCGTTATACGTTGTTATTTGATGATCTTAGTAACGCGACCAGAGCCAACGGTACGACCACCCTCACGGATAGCAAACTTCAGACCCTCTTCCATAGCTACCGGGTGAATCAGCTCGCCAGTGATGGTTACATTGTCGCCAGGCATAACCATCTCGGTGCCCTCGGGCAGGTGAGCTACACCAGTAATGTCGGTGGTACGGAAGTAGAACTGCGGGCGATAACCATCGAAGAATGGGGTGTGACGTCCGCCTTCCTCCTTAGTTAGGATGTATACCTGACCCTCAAACTCGGTGTGCGGTGTCACACTGCCGGGCTTGCAAAGAACCTGACCACGCTCGATGTCTTCACGTTTAATACCGCGAAGTAGAACACCGATGTTGTCGCCAGCCTGAGCCTCATCAAGCAGCTTGCGGAACATCTCAATGCCGGTGCAAACAGTTTCCTGAGTCTCTTTAATACCAACGATTTCTACCGGGTCGTTCATGTGAAGAACGCCGCGCTCTACACGACCAGTAGCAACAGTGCCACGACCAGTAATTGTCATGGTGTCCTCTACAGCCATCAGGAATGGCTTGTCTACATCGCGCTCGGGAGTGGGGATGTAGGAATCTACAGCATCCATAAGCTCCCAAACTTTGTCCTGTGCGTCCTTGTCGCCCTCAAGAGCTTTAAGAGCAGAACCGCGAATAATCGGGGTGTCGTCTCCCGGGAATTCATAGCTGTCAAGCAGTTCACGAACTTCCATCTCAACAAGTTCGATAAGCTCTTCGTCGTCAACCATATCGCACTTGTTCAGGAAGACTACGATGTAAGGCACGCCTACCTGACGAGCAAGCAGGATGTGCTCACGAGTCTGAGCCATTGGACCGTCAGTAGCAGCAATAACAAGTATTGCACCATCCATCTGAGCAGCACCGGTAATCATGTTCTTTACATAGTCAGCATGACCGGGGCAGTCAACATGAGCATAGTGACGAGTGTCTGTTTCATATTCGATGTGAGCAATAGAAATGGTTATGCCGCGCTCGCGCTCTTCAGGAGCCTTGTCGATATCTTCAAATGCGGTGAAGTCAGCCTTAGCAGTGCCATGGCTACCATCATTGGAAGAAAGCGTCTTGGAGATAGCTGCTGTCAGCGTGGTCTTGCCGTGGTCGACGTGACCAATCGTGCCGATGTTAACATGCGGCTTGGAACGCTCAAATTTTTCCTTTGACATTTTTCCTCCTTGTAGGAAATTCTGTACTTTACATAGGAACGCGTCCTTAGCGGACGCGGGCTTTCTTGGTAGCGGTGACTGGATTTGAACCAGTGACGCCACGGGTATGAACCGTGTGCTCTGACCAACTGAGCTACACCGCCATTTTAATCTCTTTATAATTGCAGATTTAATGGAGCCTGCGACCGGACTTGAACCGGTGACCTCTTCGTTACCAACGAAGTGCTCTACCGACTGAGCTACACAGGCAATTTGACCGCTTTTATGCACACATGTTGCGTCAGACTTTGCATCATGCGCACCTAAAAGGCTCAAAAGAAAATGGTGGGCGCGCTAGGATTCGAACCTAGGTAGGCATAGCCAACGGGTTTACAGCCCGTCCCCTTTAACCACTCGGGCACACGCCCTTTTTGAACCTGCACAGCACATCTTGTGCTTCGTCAAGCTCAATGCCGTATTCTCGGTCACAGCACTCAAGGCTGCTCCCTCGTATACGCATTGGCTTTCCTTGCCCAAGCCGCACTGTGCAGGTTCAAAAAAATTAATCCTGCACAGCACATCTTGTGCCGTACAAGCAAAAAGCGTTTGAAAATTCATGTGTAATTTTCAAGCTGCCGCCCGGAAAGTTACAACTGAGCAACAAACCAAGCGAATGAATGATACGTTAGAGAAAACCGGGTGTCAAGCCATAACACGCCCCCGGGTGTATCCATACCTTTCACCGTACAAAATGTCTCCGCTAACAGCATTCAAAAAATAAGACGATATGAGTAGAACATTGTGAGCCCCTGCTTCATATTGTCTATTCATATAGCCGTGGGTCGAGGCTGATAATGGTTCCATCTAACCAAAACCGACAACCAGCCAGGTTGCCACATATATGAGAGGGACTCACCATGAACCATGTTACTTCAATCGGCCTTGATGTCCACGCGCGTTCT